>JAVEEA010000092.1 GCA_030840675.1 Pyrinomonadaceae bacterium | reverse complement strand
ACGGAAGAATCTGCCCCACGCTGAGATCGAGTACGGACTTCATCACTCCGATCAGCATTGTGATCGCCACCAGGCCAGCGATGAAGACCACCACCATCGCGCACACGAGGAGCTCGGGCTTAACTTCCTTGGATTTGCTGACGGGGTCAATTTTCGACGCAGTCAATTTTACGCCGCAGTAATTGCAGTAGCTTAAGCCTTGTGAGACCGCTACGCCGCAGGTTGAGCAGTACATCCATTTCCCTCCTCAAGGCCCTACGATTCCTAACGCGACTAAGTTCGACACCGGGCGACTTAATCAGCCGGTCCGCCGCGCTCTCGGTTCTATCAGCGGCCGAAAAAGCCTGGGTCCATCAGATACCAATTGACGAGTCCCGCGGCCAGGCCAATGACAAATACCATCATGATAGTAACCTTTTCCCTGGTGGTGGTGGGCTTTCCGGCGCCGCTGGGAACGAGCAGTAAATAAAGACCGCCGATTCCCACTAACGGACCAAATGCCGCAAGCTTCAGCGAATAAGTGCCATCGTGGGAAAGTTGGCGCCAGTTTACGTAAACCAGCGCCACCGAAAGAACGATAAGAGCCAGGGCCAACAGGCGGGCCTTAATGTGCTGCATTCAATTATCTCCTGAACTTAACTCAGACTTCAGACCCGCGTCCTGGCGGAAACAACAACCCAATAGACAGCGGGGCTCGGTGCGGGCGAACAAAGATCTGGCAGAGCGGTGCATTCTTACACTCAGAGTTGCGCTGACGCAAAACTAAAATTCACTTACAGCTTAAGGACGGAAAGAAGAACAGGAGAGGAGGGTAGCTTGATTTGTAGCGCATCCCTCCATTGCGTTCGGAAGGTCGGAACACGGAGTGATCACGGATAGACACCGCTGCAAACGCTTTCGTATTACTCGAATCTAATTTTGCGAAGTCCTAATTTGAATTCTTCGTGCAAGGCACTGCGGCCGCCGGAATCGGCGATTACTACTCGCCGCAGCAGCATCTGGTGCACGTCGAGATCGCCTGAGGTGTAGTTTGCCAGGTCAACTTCGCAATCCTGCCAGCCCTGGCCACGCAAGTTCTCGATCGAGAGAAAATGAGGGAAGGTGCGGTTATACCCTTCCAACTTAAACGCCTCCAGATGCGGATCGCGGCGCACATTGTTTGGGATGTTTAACTGAAACTTGAAGCGCTTGAAGTCCTGGATATCCAGCGCCTCGCGCTTGGTTTCAAAAAATATTCCCGCGAAGCCACTGTCATCCTCAAACGAATAGGTCAACCAACATTCCCAGTCGCCTTCATCATTTTGACGCACCTCGTGGCTAACCTTGCCGCTGACTCCGAACGGTATGGCACGGCAGGGCGCCATTTGTTCGAAAATCTTCGATGGCCCAATCGCCGGAACGATTTGCTGGGCGAGTGCCTCCATAAACGCTTCAAAGCCCCATTCATAGTAGGCCGAGTTAAAGGCATCCCTAAACCAACGTCTCTCAATATCGGCACGCCTTGGTTGGTCCTGGTGAGTAACAAACAAAATCGGCCGGCGATAAACTCCCAGACGCTGAGTTAACTCGTAGATCATGCTGAGCACGTGGGTATCGCGGAGGGAGTAACCAATGTAGATAACCGGTCCCTCAAAATGCAGCATTTCAATATAAGAGAATAGCAACCGGCGATCCTGTCTAGCTCGCTGGATGTTTTCCGTGCTCAGACACATCTCTTTCGGCTGCGATATGCAACCATGTGGCTTCAACAACGTCAGCGTGTCTGCATCAGACCGGCCCAGTCTCGGCAGGTCGTCTTCACTCAGGATGGGAAAGAGTGCCTGCACGGCGGTTGGGTCTTCATAAGCTTCCTCGATCAGCCGGTCATAATTCGTGGTGACGATAGCGCGCCAGATGAACCAGGGAATTTTCTTGTGAGCGGCGGAAGGTTCCAATCGGGACAGCTTGTCCTTGACGAAATCTTCTATTCGCACACGATTGATCTGTCCGGCAGAGATGGCGAGCGAGGATGCATTTTCCAGACTGAGTGACCAGGAGTCGTCGTCTCTCAGAAAATTTTTGACGATTAGCTTGCTCAGGTCGTCGCCCGACGGCGCTTTCTCTCCCGAAGAGGTGTGGGCAGTCTGTGAAGCGCCTGCTCCCAAAAACAACGTGCACCTACCTCGTTCGATACCTTCGAGATCATCGAGGATGTCTAGTCTGATGGGGTGTTCGACCATGGCAAAACCTGTCGCTCAATGAGAATGAGATCTGCGATCCGCGGCCAGTTTGAGTCAGAATCTGACTTAAGCGCGCGAGGCGGCCGATCCGGGCAGCGTTGAAGGGTTTCACGCCGCGAGAGTATTGCATCGCGCCTGGCAAATGAGCAGGGGCATTAAATCACTCGCGTGTTGGGGCGTCAACTACCAGACTGGCTGATGCTCGTCGAACCCTGAGGCTCCGTCTGGTGTTCCGCTTCATCAGGTCCAGGCGCAGCAGGTTTCTCACCCAACACGACCCGCACAACGTGAGTTTGTCCGTCATCGCTCAGCGGCACTTCGTCGCCTGCCTGCAACGCGCCATCCAGCTCGACACTCGCTACTCCGCGACTGAAAGCCAACGGATTTTCGACCTTGATGTTATAGGTCGTCCGGCCACGGCGGTAGGTAATCTCGAAGTCGTGCCACCAGCGCGGCACGCAGGGATCGATTTGCAAGCGGGAGCCGTGCAACTTGAAACCAAGAATGGACTCGAGGCCGGCGCGATACATCCATCCCGAAGAACCTGTGTACCAGGTCCAGCCGCCGCGACCCGTGTGTGGCGGCACGGCGTAAACGTCGCCCACCGCCACGTAGGGTTCCACTTTGTACTTGTGCAACCCGGCACGCGTCGCGGAATGGTTGATGGGGTTCAACAACGAGAAGAGTTCGCCGGCACGTTCGCCGTCACCCAGAATCGCAAACGCGATTAAGGTCCAGAGCGCCGCGTGGGTGTACTGCCCGCCATTCTCGCGCACTCCCGGCACGTAACCCTTGATGTAACCCGGATCGAGGGTGCTCTTGTCGAACGGAGGCGTGAACAGAATGACCAGGCCATCGCCGCGTCGGATCAAATATTCTTCCACCGCGGCCATGGCGCGTTGCGCGCGGTGAGGTTCGGCGGCGCCGGAGATAACTGACCACGACTGTACGATCGAGTCGATGCGACACTCGGCGTTTTGCACGGAACCGAGCGGAGTGCCGTCGTCAAAGTACGCACGCCGATACCAGTCGCCGTCCCAGCCATTTTCGGCGAGGGCCCGCTGCAACTTTTCGCAATGCTGGCGATAGCGGGTGGCTCGCTTCTGTTCGTCCCGTCGATCGCAGAGCGGTGAAAAAGCCGCGAGGGTGGTGTAGAGAAACCAGCCCACCCAGACGCTTTCGCCTTTGCCCAGCTGGCCCACCCGGTTCATGCCATCGTTCCAGTCGCCGCCTCCCATGAGCGGCAGTCCGTGTGCTCCGACGGGCAAACTGCGATCGAGGGCCAATATGCAGTGATCAAAAATCGACGCCGACACCGCGGAGAAAGTCGGCTGCATATAAACTTCATGCTCGTCCGGTTTCAGCGGCGGTTGTTCAAGAAACGGCACCGGCTCGTCGAGTACGGAGAAGTCACCGGTCACGTTAACGTAGAAAGCGGTGACAAACGGGAGCCACAAAAGGTCGTCGGAAAAGCGCGTACGGACGCCGCGTCCGGAAGGCGGGTGCCACCAATGTTGCACGTCGCCTTCGGTGAATTGATGGCTGGCCGCAAGCAGGATCTGCTCGCGCGCGATGGCCGGACTGCTGTAGACGAGCGCCATGACGTCCTGCAACTGATCGCGAAAGCCAAACGCGCCCCCCGATTGATAGAACGCCGAACGCGCCCAGATGCGACAAGCGAGGGTTTGATAAAGCAGCCAGCGATTGAGCATGGTATCCATCGCGGCATCGGGAGTTTTGACTTCGATGGTGCCGAGCAACACCTCCCAGTGGTTCAGCACATCCTCAAATGCCTCGTTAACGTTACCCGCATTGCTAAACCTTGCCACCAGTTCGTTCGCCGCCTCGCGTGACGCTGCCTCGCCCAGCAGAAAAATAACCTCACGTCCCTCGTGCGGCGCGAGTTCGATGGTTGTCTGCAGTACGGCGCAGGGATCGAGTCCGGCGCCGTCGCGGCCCGCGAGGTTGACGCGACGCAGTCCGGCGGGCCGCGAAAGCGTGCCGTTGCGGCCGAGAAATTCCTTGCGATCGCAGGTAGCGCTGGAAACTCTTTCGTTTGTCGCCGCAAAAGCGATCCGGCCGGCAAACTCGTTGTTAAAAGGATTGCGCGCGTAGATCGTGCCGGCGTTCTGATCGATTTCAGTCATTACATAGGGAGCGTTGGTGGTACGCGACACCCCGAGGACCCACTCGTTATAAAGCGTCACGGTCAGCTTTCTTTTTCTGTCCGTCCGATTGCGCAGGCGGAGCAACGAGATTTTTACGGGGGAATCAAGCGGGGTGAACAACAACAGTTCCTGCGAAATTCCGTGACTGGTGTGTTCGAACACGGAATATCCCTGCCCGTGCCGGATTATGTAGGGCTCAGTTTCGCGAATCGGCAACGGCGTCGGCGACCAGACCGTGCCCGTGTCCTCGTCGCGCAGGTAAACAATCTCGCCTGGCGGATCGCAGACAGCATCGTTGGACCACGGCGTCAGACGGTTTTCGCGACTGTTGACGGACCAGGTATAACCGGCGCCGGTTTCGGTAACCTGAAAACCGAAGTCGCTCTTGTTGGCGATGATGTTGGCCCAGGGAGCGGGCGTCCATTGCTCCGCGCCGAGCAGCGTCACATATTCGCGTCCGCCCTGATGAAAACCGCCAAGCCCGTTGAAAAAAGTTAACTCGGGCCGGGACACTGTCGGTTCCGGATAGGTCTGCGATGGCAGTCGCGGCACGAAAGGCGCCGGCAGCAGGTCGGCAACCGCCGGACGCTGGAGTTGATCTTCGAGATCTCCGCGCTCGGTAACAATCACGGCGCGGGCAACTGCGTGTAGCAGAATGCGGTCAGCTTCGGGCATTTGATCGGTGCGCCGCAGAAAGGCGCCGCCGGGTTTGTTTTGCAAACCGCCAAAGCCGCTGGTGCGAATCATGGTTTCCAACTCTTTTTGCAGCGATTGCAAGTAGGTAGTCGGATTGTCGTTGAGAATTACCAGATCGATCTGCAGTCCCTTGTAATGCAGGTACTCGTGACCGCGTACGATCTTGCGCACGATCGGCAAGTCTTCCGCTTTATTGATACGCACCACCAGAATCGGCAAGTCGCCGCTGATGCCGTAGGCCCAAAGGCTCGACTGGGCTTTCGTGTTGAGCGCGAGCACGTGCGGGCGCGGGCGCAGCGAAGGATCGGAATAAATAATGCGCGCCGCCAGACGCTGAAACAGGTGGGCCTCATCGGCGTCGATATTAAGGTGGGTCATCTCGACCTGGGCCTTGGTCCAGGCGAGCCGCAGTTCGCGTTCAAAAGTATTAGGGTCGTGGTACTTGTCCGCGAGAGTCAGCGCTTGTTCGCGCGAGTGGGCCACGATAGTACTGAAAGAACAGCGCACCGTTTCCCCGGGACGAATCCGAACGCGCCGCCGTAAGCTGAACACCGGATCAAGCACGGCGCCGGTCGTGTTTGAGAGCGGACGGTCCTCGGTAACCGCAATGGGATCGACCGCGGTATGGCCGCGACCGACGAAGCGTCCGCGATCAGTTTCGTACTGCACCGAACCCACCAGGTCGCCCTCGACGACCACCACATGAATCCCCCAGATTGCTTCGTCGACGCTGGAACGCTGGCGACGATGGGCCAGGAGGGCGTTTTCCGCGGCGAAGAATTCGGTCTCGATAAACAGGTTGCTGAAGGCCGGGTGGGCCGCGTCTGCCTGGGGCGTGTTCAGCACCACTTCCGCATAGCTGGTCAGTTCAATCTCGCGCGCACGCAGAGAATTATTTGTCAGCGAAACGCGACGCACCTCGGCGTTGTCCTCGGCCGACACCACGATTTCCATGTGCGTCAGGATGCCGGCGTCGGTACGCCAGAAATCCGCCTTGTCTTCGGAGAAGGCAACTTCATACGACTGCGGTCGCCGCAACACGGGATGGTAACCAGCCGACCAAACCGCGCCGCTGCGGACGTCGCGCAGATAGATGAAAGTACCCCAGTTGTCGCGCGTCACGTCTTCGCGCCAGCGCGTCACGGCATCCGCGCCGCAGTTGGAGTAGCCGCTCCCGGCCGCGGTAATCATTACGTTGTAAGTGCCGTTGGAAAGGAGCTGCGTCCGCGGCGTGTCGGTGTCCACTTGATGATAGACGCGCGTGATCATTCCCTGGGGCGCTTGCGAAACGCGACCCGTCAAGACTTCTTCCGCGCGCGGATGCGCGGCGGGCACGCCCACCGGGTTGCGCTCCTGCAACAACAGTTCGGTTGCCTGCACCAGCGGCTCCGCATGAAAACGTTGCTGCATGCGATCGTCGTCGAGCACATTGCTGAGCGCGACCAGGCCCATACCCTGATGGTGTGTCATGAACGCGCGAATAACTACATTATCCTGACCCTGCGGCAAACGTTCGGCGGTGTAGTCAGTCGATTCATAAAAACCGTAATTGCCCATCGCTCCGGCCTTCGCGAGCCGCCGCAGGTTGGTCATGGCCGCGGGCGGATCAACTTCCGCCGCCAGCATCGTGGCGTAGGGAGCAATCACCAGATCCTCGATGAGTCCGCGCTTCAACCCCAGGCCGGGCACGCCGAATGGTCCGTATTGATAGTTCAAA
Organism: Pyrinomonadaceae bacterium; assembly: GCA_030840675.1. GTDB lineage: Bacteria > Acidobacteriota > Blastocatellia > Pyrinomonadales > Pyrinomonadaceae > PSRF01. The sequence goes on along the minus strand of JAVEEA010000092.1, from coordinate 6,119 downwards.
TGGAGGTCGCGCACGTTGTACGCCGATTCGGAGACGCCCCAGGGCACACCGCGCTCGGCGCCGTATTCGATTTGTCGTTTCACGACCGTGCGATAAGTTTCATCGAGCAGGGTGCCCTGATAGTTGCGCATCACCAGCAGCGGCATGAGGTATTCAAACATGGTGCCGGTCCAGGAGATGAGCGCCCGGCCGCCGTCTACCGAGGTCAGTTGCCGCCCGAGACGAAACCAGTGTTCCTGCGACACCTCGCCCTTCGCGATCGCGACAAAGCTGGCCAGTCGCGCTTCGGAGGCGAGCAAGTCGTAATAAGAATTGTCGGCGACCTGGGCCGAGACGTTGTAACCGATGGCGAAAACTTTGCGTTCCGGATCGAGCAGAAACTTGAAATCCATCTCGTCTACAATTTGCGAGGCCGCCAGGGCGACGCGACTGAGTCGCGAAAGGAAATCGCCCGCGCTGGTGGTCGCCTGGTCCAACGCTGCTAACAGACTGGCTGAGATCTCCGCGAACGGTCCGCGCAGATCGTCAGGACGAGACACAAGTTGCTCGCGCGCACTAATGCAAAGCGCCGGAATGTCCGCAAGCGTTGGGACGGACGCTAGTAACTCAACCAGGTGTCCCAATGGATTTGGAGTTTCTGATGACGCCTCCAGCTCTGCTTGAAACTGATTCAACCAGCGGCCCCAGGGCGCCAGCATGTCCCCGTCGCGACGACAGGAACTGACCTGGTGTTGCAGCGCTCCCAGCCACCAACGTAGCTCCTGGAAGTTGCCCACGCCGTGTTCATGGGCCAAAGCGTTTACGATGTCTTCAATCTCGAGGGCCCGGCGCCGTAACGATTCGAACAGCAACAGCCAGGCCGGCAAACTTCCCGGGTCTTCAATCGCGAGCAGCTTCTGACAAGCCTCAATCTCATTGCGTAACTGACTGACAGTCACAACTTCCGTGCGCTGCCGCACGCTGCCCAGGTTCTCCGCTTCAGCCGAAAGAACATCAAGCGTGTCGGTCAATCCCTTAATGAGACGCTGGTCAAACAGTTTCACTTCGGGCAACTCGATACACGCTTGCTTGACGGCGATCGCATGACCGGCGAGGTTGCCGCTATCGACGGTGGAGATGTACTGCGGCTGTAACGGATCAAGCGTGCGCGTGTCGTACCAGTTAAAGAAATGGCCGCGAAACTTGGAGAGTTTTGCCAGCGTCGCGAAAGTTAACTCCTGGCGTTCGAGAAACTCGAGCGAACTGAGGTAGCCCAAATCGTGGGCCGATACGGTAGCCAGGGTTAGCAAGCCGATGTTGGTCGGCGAAGTGCGGTGCGCAATCACCGGCGCCGGGTCTTCTTGAAAATTATCCGGTGGGATCCAGTTGTCTTCCGCGCCGACGAAGACTTCGAAGAACCGCCAGGTGCGGCGCGCCACTCGCCGCGCCAACGCCACGTCATCCGGCGTCAGCAGCTTGCGTACCGGCGGTCGCAGCAAACTAATCCAATAGGCCGCCGCGGGTGAAAGAACCCAGGCGATCGCAAAGACCAACATCACCGGCCACGCGCCGGGCCGGAGGATCAAAGTGATTGCCGTTGCCGCTACCGCGAGGAATTCTGCCGGCCACATGAACCGGAAAAAAGAAACAAGGTCGCGGCGCGCACTCTGCTCGGCCTCAGCGGCCGTTACCCACTCCAGCAATTTTTTGTGAGAAATTAATTTTCGGTAGCTGGTGCGCAGGATGGCGTCAGCCATCAGGTACGCCTGATGGGGCAGAAACAGCAGCGACAACGCGACCTGCGCGGTGTTGGTCCACGCGTCACCCCAGACACTCCAGAAGTGGCTGGTCCAGGGAATACCGCGCGGGTGAATCAGCAAACTGGTCGTCACGTGAACGTACACCGGGAAAGCAATCGTGACGACAATGAATAGACTCCAAAGGAGTGGCCAGCGCGGCAAGATGGTCCAGGAGGCCAGCAGCCAGAGAAACATCGCGGGCGCAACCAGGCTCCGTCTCAAGTTGTCGAGAATCTTCCAACGCGCAATCAGCGGTAGCGGATTCCGTTTCTGCTGTCCCTGCGCGTCGGGTACGCTCGGAAATATCCAGCGCAGGATTTGCCAGTCGCCGCGGGTCCAGCGATGCTGGCGCCTGGCATACGCGTCGTAAGAGAGCGGGTAGTCGTCAAGCAACTCGATGTCGGTCGCAAGCGCCGCGCGCGCAAACAAGGATTCGAAGAGGTCGTGACTAAGCAACGCGTTTTCCGGAACCCGGTCAGCGAGCGCGGCCTGAAACGCATTGACGTCGTAGAGTCCTTTGCCGGTGAAATTTCCTGCGCCCAGCAGGTCCTGGTAGACGTCGGACACGGCGGTGGTGTAAGGGTCGATGCCAGTGTTACCGGAGAAGATTCGGGCAAACCGCGAACGCGACGCGCTCACCAGTGAAATGCTCACCCGCGGCTGGACAATGCCATAACCACGCTTCACCAATGGCGCGGCCGGGTCCAATTGCGGATGGTTGAGCGGATGAATGGCGGCCCCGACGAGTTTACGCGCGGCGTCGCGCGGAAGTTGAGTGTCGGAATCCAGTGTTATTACGTAGCGAACTTTCGGCGGCAGCGGGATGCCGTTTGCGGATGACGTGTCGCTGTCGACCTTGATGAAGCTGGTGTCCGTCGCCCCGCGTAGGAGGCGGTTCAGCTCCTCCAGCTTGCCGCGCTTTCGTTCCCAACCCAGCCAGCGATTTTCACCCGCGTTCCACTGGCGACGCCGGTGAAACAGATAGAAACGAGGTTCCGGTTGCCGCGCGTGACGTTGATTAAGTTCGCGAATACCGGTCACCGCCGCGGCCAGCAAGGCAGCGTCATCCGGGATTTCTTCGGTAGCGGCATCCGGGAAGTCACCCAGCAGCGCGAAATAAATGTGCTGGTCCTGATTCGCCAGAAAACGGACTTCCAGTTTTTCAAGTTGCTCCGCTACTTGCGCTTCACTGGAAAATATCGTGGGCACGACCACGAGCGTAGTCGCAGTCTCCGGTATGCCCGCGACCGTGCCCATCCTGGCGACGAGCCGGGGCGGAAAAAAATGCGTCACGTCCCAGTTCAAAACGCTGACCGCGAGATCGCTGGCGGGCAACAACGCCAGCACCGCCGTGATCAGCAACCGCAACCACTCGGCAGCGGGGAAAGCAGCGTTAGCGACGCTGGAGAGATGGACGGCCACCACCAGAAAAACCACCACCATGAAGGTCAGCAGCGCGAGTGTCCCAAGATAAATGCCGGGCGCATGGCGGAGAACAAAACGTCGCAGACGTTCGCCGGGTCGCGGGCGATAAGCGAACTTTTGCTCGAGTTGACTGAGACCCTCGTCAACCAGGTAATAACCGACGTGCGCTGCCGGCGCGGCGCTGAGATAGCTGTCAGCGCTATTCGCACTCTCCGTCGTGATCGCCTCGGCGGCGAACTCAATCGCCGCCTTTGCGATCTCGAGTTCGTCGGACCGCGTCCGCTTGCTAATGCGTTCAATGACGTGGCGATAACGATCGCGAGTCGTAAACTCCATTTTCGCATAGGCGCCGGCCGGGTCGGCTGCGAGCAGCGGTTCGATCAAGCTAACGCTCTCGAAGAAGTCACGCCAGTCGAGCGTCGAGAGCAGACGCATGCTGGTGATGATGTTGCCGACGGTCACCTGAGTCGCGGCCTGACGTTGATGCTCGGCGTGAATGATCTCTTCGATGCTGGTGCCTTGTCGCGCGAGTTGCTTCTCGAACCAATCCGTCACCGTCATGACCGCCGGATCCTGTTCGCGCAGGCGCTGCGAGAGTTGCACGATCAACGATTGCGGAATTCGCTGGAGCTTGCCGAACCGCTCAGAGATGAGCGGGACCAACGCCGCCGGCTGGCGAGCGGCGAGTTCAAGCAAACGATCGGCAAGCCTGTCTGCCTGATCGCGTTCGTCGCGCGCTTTCACGATGAGTACGGCCAGCCGCCGCAGATTTTCTACCAGCGCGAGCCGCAGCGTGATCGCCACCGCCCACAACTCGCCAATCGATAAGGGCGCGACGGTTTGATAGGAGGCAATGAAGCGACGCAGGGTGGTGGTATCGAGGCGGCAATCCGTATGCGCGATGACCGCCACGGCAACCGCATAAATTCGCGGATAGTCTTTGAGTTCGCCGGCGGCGAGTTTGGGTAACTCGTGGTAATAACTTTTGGGCAAGTCTTCGCGTATCTCGCGGAGTTGTTCCTCGATGATATGAAAATTATCAACCAGCCATTCGGCCGCCGGTGAAATCCCTCGGCCACTACGAATGGCTTCGACGAGCGTGCGGTAAGCGGTGACGAGCTTGCGACCGTTGTCTTCGAGTCTCGGCAGCAGTTCGGCGCGCCCCTTTTTCAGGACCGTGCGATGTTCGGTCGCGAGCGTGTGGGCGTATTGCTCGAGCCGCTCGACACTGAAAATTTCCGCGCGGACAGGCTGTTCGTCCGCATCGGTTGACCCGTTGCGAAATGTTGCCGACAGCGATTCCAAAAACTCACTCATGCCTGGTGCGACTTACTCACTCCCCCACTCTGTACGAATCAATCCGGCCGCATTGCAGCTCGCAGTTTATTTCGGACCGGTTGCTACCGCGCCCGGTTCTGAGATCCAGCCCTCGTAAGGGCGCGTAAGGAAACTTACTGTAAACGGATTGTGAATTCAGAATATCACGATTCGATTTCTACGGCGGAGGACGAAGCAGCTTCTTCCCTGCATAGCTGGAAGTCGAAAAGGAACGTACATCCGTAAGTTGACGAATACAGAACCCGGAGCGGTGGCGATCGGGTCAAACATTCAAGGTCGACATGAAATTCGGATCAACGGCAAACAGTGGTGAGGCAATCTTGTAGTATTCTCTCCCTTAGTCATGCGCGCGGACGAACCAGCAACGGAACCAAGCGAGCCAGCCGCGGGTCGCTGGCGCGCGCTGGTGTGGCTATCTCTGGCGGAACTCCTCGGCATGTCGCTCTGGTTTAGCGCCGCGGCGGTGGTGCCCCAGTTACGCCACGAGTGGCAACTGACAGAAGCGAGTGCGGGCTGGTTAACAATTGCTGTGCAGCTGGGATTTGTCGCCGGCACCTTGTTGAGCGCCTTTCTAAATCTGCCGGACGTGCTCAGCGTTCGTTATCTGTTTGCTGTTTCCGCTGTCGCCGGAGCAGTAACGAATGCCGTCTTCGGTCTTTACGCTCATGAAGCACAAACTGCAATCGTCCTGCGTTTCCTGACCGGAATGTTTCTCGCGGGCGTCTATCCGCCCGGCATGAAAATCATGGCGACGTGGTTTCAGCGTTCGCGCGGCATGGCGTTGGGTGTGCTGGTCGGCGCACTCACGCTCGGTAAAGCGTCGCCTTATTTACTCAACGGGTTGGGCAGCAGCAACTGGCGTCACAATATTTTATTCGTCTCGCTACTGGCGTTGGTCGGCGGTCTAATCGTTTTGCTGTTTGTCTCGGATGGACCACATGCTTTGCCCGCAGCCAGGTTTGATTGGCGACAGGCACTCGCAGTCTTTCGCAACCGCGGCGTACGCCTCGCCAGCCTGGGCTACTTCGGCCACATGTGGGAACTCTACGCGATGTGGGTTTGGATTCCGGTAATGATTCGCGCGAGTCTCGCGGTGTCGCGGCAGCCGCCGGTAATGGCCGAAGTCGCTTCGTTTCTCGTTATCGGCTGCGGCGCGCTGGGCTGTGTGGTCGCCGGCCTGCTGGCTGACCGCCTTGGGCGAACGGTGGTCACTTCATGGGCCATGGCGATCAGCGGCAGCTGCTGTTTATTGATCGGGTTTCTGTTCGGCGGCAATCCGTTGCTGCTGTTGCTGGTCGCGGCAATTTGGGGCGCCAGCGTCGTGGCCGACTCGGCGCAGTTCTCAGCTTGCATTACCGAACTTGGCGATCCGCGTTACGTGGGCACTGCCCTGACCATGCAAACGTGCCTGGGGTTTTTGTTGACCACGATCTCGATTGAGTTACTACCCTTGTTCGTGAAAGCAATCGGTTGGCAGTACGCATTCACCATCCTCGCGCCGGGACCGCTGCTCGGAGTTTTGGCAATGCTGCGGTTGCGTCGTTTGCCGGAAGCGGCGAAGATCGCGCAGGGCCGACG
>JAVEEA010000062.1 GCA_030840675.1 Pyrinomonadaceae bacterium | reverse complement strand
CAATCTCCAGCGGGGGAAAAGTGCTCGGCTGTGAGCGCACTATCAGTGACGCTTCCGCAAACCCTTCAGCTGCAACCTTCAGCGCGTACTCGCCCGGTTCGAGCAGAAAAGAGAACTCGCCGTCCGCATTAGAGAAGGTGACTACATCAATGCGGCCATTTCGCGAGGCAGTGATTTTGGCCGCCGCCACGTTGGCGTGATTCGGATCTACTAGCTTCCCGCGCAGCTGTGACCATGCTACCTCGCCGGCGTGAGTAGAGTTGAGGCATGCCCCAAAAGTGAGCCCCACCAAACAAAGGCGCAGCAAAAGGCTGGTGAAGAAACGCACCGTCATCTTTCTAATACCGCCCTTGATTATGTTTATTGAAATTGAAAACCGATTTCAATTACAGGATAGATTACTTGGCCAGAAAGTGTCAAACCCCAGCCATGCTTTCAGAGTGCAGGCCGAGGCGGGTCTCCGCGATCTTAAACTTTGGATGATTAGTCAGAGCCGCAGATCAGTTGCGCGGCGAGCAGGGGAATCGTCAGTTCGTGATGACCGGTGATTGAGAATCCGCGGCCGGCGCCACCCGCAGTAGGACGGCGCACGACGTTGGTTAACGGACGATACGACTGGATGAAGTCAAAATTTGCTGTCGTGATGTCAGTGAGTTCATTGCCAAGATTTCGCACGAGCGTTACCGCCTTCAGGAAAACTTCCGGAAGCGTGACTGCCGAACCGATGTTCAAATAAGCGCCACCGCCGTTCATGCGGCGCACGAGTTCGGCGAGCAGGCGAAAGTCGGTGTGCGTGGTGGCGCCGAGGTTTGCGCCGTTCGCCTGAGGATGAAAGTGACCGATGTCTCCGCCGATTGTCAGATGAGCAGTGAAGGGTACTCGTGACTGGTAAGCCGCGCACAGCAGAGAGTGACCGGCGTGTTTTGGGTTGAGCGCGAGCAGTGCGCGACCGGTCGCTTCACCCAAGCCAATGCCGTCCTGCGCTCCTTGCTGAGCCGCCCCGTTGAGAAGTTTTCCCGTTTCCTCGGCCCCGCCAAACGCACCCTCGCCGAGCGTCGCATCGACGTCCTCGGAAGTTGATCCAACGAGGGCGAGTTCGGCGTCATGAACGAGTACTGATCCGTTGCCGGCAATCGCAGTGACAAAGCCGCGCTGCATTAGATCAATGACGAGCGGCGCGAGTCCCGTCTTGATTACATGACCACCGATGCCCCAGATGATTGGTTTCTGCAACTCGCGAGCGCGACGCATACGCGCTGCGAGTTCTCGTAAACTTTGAACGGCGAGAATATTCGGCAGGCTTTGGAGGAAATCTTTCAGCGACGAATCCGCTTGGACCGGACTGGCAAAGTCGGCAAGCGAAACTTTGCTTGGCCGCGCCGCCAGCGGATAGGTCTTTACATCTTTCACAACAAGAGGTAGCAAATTGTCGTAAGTTGACGAACCCAAAGGATCTCCTTCCAGTGACGCCTCATTAACGAAGTTTCGATCAACCCCAATACTGTTTCTCTCTCAGAGCTTTTGCGACCCCACCATAGCCCGGAAATAGTATGGCAGCATCGATACCCTCACGAGCAAGAAGACGCAACAGTTTTGGTGATTCGCAGATGGGCAGCGAGAACTCGATCAGGTCATTGTGAATATCATCTTGAGCCTTAAGGTTTCTAACAATACAGTCCATCGGTTCGCGATCTGCTGGAACGTCCAATGAGACTTGCTCTTTTCGGTGGACGGTAAAAACGCCCATTTGCGCTCGGAGGTTTGGATTGGAGGCTGTTGGCGCAGTAACAAGAGTGATTTGCTTGACCTTAGCAACTCTTGCTTTTAGGTTGTGCGATGCAATCCGGTTCAGATCGTATGCTGCTCCCTTAAAAGCCCAGACCGCCAATCTGGTTACACCGATTGGGGCTTCGTTAGGTTTTGCATTCCATTCCGCGGCTTCAATTGCAGCAAAATAAGCGGCAACGAACGCGCTGCGGGACCAGTCGAGTAGTCGAGTCGGAAGGCCGGAATGCTGCGCGAGCGCGATGAGCGATAGGAGGTTTTGGCTTGGCCAGTCACGGATCTCTGCATCTAGATTCCGCAACTCAAACAATAACTCTCGCAGCGCTTGTGAGTCCTCCGGCAACGGTAAACCCGCACGGTCGGCAGAATTAAAGAACTCTCCCACCGTTGCAATCTCTGCATTTATTTGCTCGCGATTATTCCAGTCCGCTACTTCACGCCAACCGCAACTGGTGATGATGGTCGTTCCCACTCGAAATGCGGTTGGTAATAAGCGGTACCGTTGATCTCCGTGGCCTCTAAATATGTATGAGTCCGAGTCATGCTCGGCGACAAAGTATTTTCCCCTTGGAGATAGAGAATCTAAGAACTCCTCTGCCGTTCTGCATTCAACGACTCGGACTGGCGATTGTTCATCCATAGAGAGGGCTGACTGAAATCTAATTTCTCAAGGCAGATTCTCCAAATCGGTCGTATCTTTTGATCTGCCGCTTGCTTTCTTGTTTACTTTCAAGTGCGACAAACTGATCAAACTTACTTCAATCTCGTCAAGCACCACTTGAAGTCGCTCGGCATAAGACTCAGGGAAGTCAACACCGCTAATGGTTGTTAAGATTTCAAGTCGGAACGGAGGGACTCCCATGCGGACGACCTTTGCCTCCTCAAGGAGGAGTTCCTTTGGACAAGTGAAGCCAAACTCCCGCAAGGCATCAACGACTTTCTGCGCGTTGTCAGGTGTTCTAGCAATCCAAATGTCCATGTCTCCAGTCGGACGCGGATAGCCATAGTAACCAACCGCATACCCACCGATTAGCAAATATTCAACCCCGTTCGAGTTGAGCAATTTCAAGAACTCTTTGAAGTCTGGCGGTAACCGGATCATAGCCATAAGCGCTTTGTCGCATCAGTTCGACGGCCTGTAATCGCTCTTCAGGAGTACGCGAATGCCAGTACGCGCGGTCTGCCACAGCGGCCTCCTCAAAGGAAGAAAAAACTTCAAAAGCGGTCTTGTCTAGTCTTACCTGATCTACTGAGTCTACCGGAGGTTCCATAGCGAAAGTATATCACGTGTTATCACGCGATCTTCTTGTCTTCCCTTTGAGAATGACCGTTGCCATTTTTCCCCAAACGTCCATTTAGCAAGGGCCTTAGCACCTGGCCCGTGTGGGAACGGCGCGAGCGCGCGACTTCTTCCGGCGTTCCGGCGGCTACGACGCGTCCGCCGTGTTCCCCGCCTTCCGGACCGAGGTCGATGATGTAGTCGGCTGACTTAATCACATCGAGGTTGTGTTCGATTACAATTATCGTGTTACCCAGCGAGACGAGTCGTTGCAGCACGTCAAGCAGCTTGTGCACATCGGCGAAGTGCAGTCCGGTCGTCGGCTCATCAAGCATATACACGGTACGACCAGTCGCGCGTTTGGAAAGTTCCTTGGCCAACTTGATTCGTTGCGCTTCGCCACCGGAAAGCGTGGTGGCTGATTGGCCCAGCTTGAGGTAACCGAGTCCGACGTCCAGCAGGGTTTGCAACTTCTGCTGAATCTGCGGCACGTTTTCCAAAACCGTCAAGGCCTCTTCAATCGTCGTGTCAAGCAGGTCGGCGATCGACTTCCCCTTGAATTTTACTGACAACGTCTCGCGGTTGTAACGAGCGCCGCGGCAAACGTCGCAGAGCACGTAAACGTCCGGCAGGAAATTCATCTCGATGCGTTTCATGCCGTCGCCTTCACAACCTTCGCACCGTCCGCCCTTCACGTTGAATGAAAAGCGTCCCGGTTTGTAACCACGTTCGCGCGACTCCGGCAGCATCGCATAGAGTTCCCGCAAAGGCGTGAAGAGTCCGGTGTAAGTTGCCGGGTTGGAACGGGGAGTGCGGCCAATCGGCGACTGGTCGATCTCGATGACTTTGTCGACGTGTTCCAAACCCTCGATTGCCGCACAGGCGCCGGGCTGGGCCAGCGAGCCGTAGAGATGACGCGCGAGCGCCGGGTAAAGAATGTCGCCTACCAATGTCGACTTGCCGGAACCGGAAACGCCGGTGATTACGGTCAACAAACCGAGCGGAAACGAAACGTCGATCTCTTTCAAGTTGTTCGCGGTCGCACCATGAACGGTCAGAGCTTTGCCGTTTGCCACCCGGCGTTGGAGTGGCACTTCAATCTTCATCTTGCCGCTGATGTAGAGTCCGGTAACGGAAAGCGGATTCGCGGCGACGTCCGCGGCGGTGCCAAAAGCGACGAGCTCGCCACCGTGCGCGCCGGCCCCGGGCCCGAGATCGACAACGTAGTCCGCGCGGCGAATTGTTTCCTCGTCGTGTTCCACAACCAGCACGGTGTTCCCCAGGTCGCGCAATGCGGTCAGCGTGTCGAGAAGCTTTTCGTTATCGCGCGGATGCAGACCAATGGAGGGTTCGTCCAGCACGTAGAGTACGCCGCGCAGCTGCGATCCGATTTGCGTCGCCAGCCGAATGCGTTGTCCTTCGCCGCCGGAAAGGGTCGCGGAGGGACGATCGAGCGTGATGTACCCCAGCCCGACGCGCTCAAGGAAACGCAGCCGGTTCTTTATTTCGCGCAGAATCTGTCCGGCGATCTGTGCTTCGCGTTCGTTCAATTGGATCGCTTCAAAGGCAACGACTGAATCCTCAATCGGCAGGGCCGTGTACTCAGCGATCCCGCGCCCGCCCAGTCGCACCGAGAGCGAGTCCGACCGCAATCGTCTGCCTTTGCAATCAGGACAGACTGAAGGTGAAACGAGTTCTTCGAGTGCCAGTCTGACTTTTTCCGAAGGCGCTTCGTTGAGTCGCTCGCGCAGCCAGCGCAACGCGCCCTGCCAGGGACTT
>JAVEEA010000002.1 GCA_030840675.1 Pyrinomonadaceae bacterium | reverse complement strand
CTGCTGCCGGTGCCGCCGGCGGTTGCCAATGCTGTTTACGATGCGGTGGGCGTGCGTATCGATGAAGTGCCGCTGACGCCGGAGAAAGTTTTGAAAGCGCTCAAGGAAAAAGCGAAAGGACGCGAGGCACGTTACGGACCGACGTCCGTTCCCTCGGTAGAGTGGCCCGAACCGCTACGCGTGCTGACACCTGACGAAGGCGGCGACGGCAAAGAGCTGCCGCACGTGGCAGTTCATTCCTAGAGAATTGATATGTTCAGAAAAAGTGTCCTACTGGTAATAATCGTGGCCTTTGCCGGCCTTCCTGCCGCTACATTCGCGCAGGCGAAAGGAGAGAAACAGGTTGCCGTCACCTTCGACGATCTCCCTGTCAATTCCACCGTGCAGACTGATGAGGCTTGGGCCGAAATCACCAGCAAGCTCTTGACGACGATCACTCGAAACAGGATTCCGGTGGTGGGATTTGTCAATGAGAGTAAACTCTATCGCGATAATAAACTCAACCCGAACCAGGTTGCGTTGTTGAGACAGTGGCTGGATGCCGGACTGGAACTCGGCAACCATACTTTTTCTCATCGGTCCCTGCATTCAATTCCCCTCGCCGAATATGAATCGGATGTTTTGCGCGGCGAAAAAATATTACGCCGATTGACAACTGCGAAACACGCCAAACTGCGATACTTTCGGCATCCATTTCTTCACACCGGAAGAAGTTTGGAACTCAGGCAAGAGTTTGAGTCTTTTCTACACCGGCACGGCTACACCGTGGCACCCGTCACGATTGACAACTCCGAGTGGATATTTGCCCGCGCCTATGACAACGCCCGTGACGCAAACGACCCGGCCGCGATGGCGCGGATTGCAGAAGCTTACGTTCCTTACATCGAGTCCTATTTCGCCCACTTCGAGAATCTGTCCGACAAATTGTTTGGCAGGCAAATCAAACAAGTTTTGCTGCTGCATGCCAACGCGATCAATGCCGATCATTTTGGAGAGCTTGCCGCTATGTTGAAAAAGCGGGGGTACAAGTTCATCACGCTGGCAGAGGCTCTGACCGACAGCGCTTATCGATCGTCTGATACCACTACGGGCGCGTGGGGAATTTCGTGGATTGATCGTTGGGCGCTTACCCGCAAGGTGCCGGACGACTTCTTCAAAGGAGAACCACGGACCCCCGCATTTGTTTTGAAGCTTGCCAGGATGGAATCGGAATGATGTTGTCTACACGAAGGGACTTCAGCCGGTCATGATGCGACTTCCCAGGTTTGACTACCGCACGCCGCGAACGATCGCGGAGGCGGTGAAGCTTGTCGGCGACGTGGGGCCGACCGCACAGTTCGTTGCCGGCGGGACGGACCTCTATCCCAACATGAAGCGCCGGCAGCAAACTCCACACACAGTCATCTCTGTCATGCGCGTGCCGGAGTTGAACCAGATCACCGGCGACGGCAAATCAGGTATTCGTATTGGCGCCTCGGTCACACTCACGGACCTGATCGAACATCCGCTCATCAAACGCGACTATCCGGTTATCGCCAGCGCGGCACGCACCATCTCCACCCCGCTGCTTCGGAACATGGGTACCGTGGGCGGCAACCTGCTGCTCGACACGCGTTGCAACTACTACGATCAGAATTACGAATGGCGCAAAGGCATCAACTTCTGTCTGAAGAAAGACGGCGACGTTTGCTGGGTGGCGCCGGGGAGTTCCAAATGCTGGGCTGTGCAGTCATCGGATCTGGTCCCGGTGATGGTGGCGATTGGCGCAAAGTTTCGCCTGGCTTCAACGCTCGGCGAACGGATCATTGACGCACGCGGTTTCTATAACGACGACGGCATCGATTACTTGAAGAAGCGACCCGACGAGTTGCTGGTCGACATCTACCTCCCGCCGACCAACGGCTGGCGGGCCTCGTATCAGAAGTTGCGACGTCGCGGTGCGTTTGATTTTCCGGTGTTGGGAGTTGCGGCCTGGGTCGAGTTTGGAAAGACGGATGCGGGCGGGACGCCCACGGTCCCAGTAAAAGATGCGCGCATTGTTCTTGGCGGCATCGCACCGTCACCGTTGGAGATTGCCGCTGCCGGTGAAGCGCTCATCGGCCACGCGTTTGACGACGAACATATTCAAGCGGCTGCCGAAGCTGCCTACCTGAAAGCTCGCCCACTCGACAACACTGACTTCGTCATGAACTGGCGCAAACAGATGGCGCGACAATACACCCTCCGCGCGCTCAAGGATTTGCTCGCCTAGCCAAAAGAAACATACGAAAGCTCCAGACGGACCAGCAGAGGTTCAGGTTGTTGTCTTTGCATCTTTGTGTTTATCTTGCCCTCGTGAGAAATGTCGCCGCCATTATCCCCGCCGCTGGACGATCACGTCGCATGGGCGCTTTCAAACCGTTACTTCCCTTCGGACCGAAAACTGTTATCGAAACGTGCATCGCTCACCTGCGCGCCGGTGGTGTTGAGAATGTGTTGGTCGTAATCAGTGAAGGCCCGCAAGCAGAGAGCATCAAGGACCACTTACAAAACGCGGGCGTCACGTTTGCAGTCAATCCCGAACCGTCTAGTGAAATGAGCGCTTCAATTGTCTGCGGCGTGCGCGCGCTGCCCAAAGCGACGGAGGCAGTCGTGATCAATCCGGTGGACCACGCTGCGGTGCCCGCGGCGGTAGTAGAACTACTGATCAGCGAGTGGCGGCAAAGCGCGCGCCTGGTAAAGCCGACCTGGCAAGGACGCGGCGGACATCCCGTGCTAATCGATCTGGAGTTTCGCGACGAGCTGCAACGGCTTAACGCGCCCGGCGGCCTGAAGACTTTCTTTGATCTTCATCAGTCGCAGGTCCAACGCGTGCCAGTCACTTGTGATTTGATCGTGCGCGACATGAACACGTGGACGGACTACGATGCGTTGCACCAGGATCTCTTCGGCTTTCCTCCGCCGGATTTAATCGGCAAGTTAGGCTCGAACTCTGAAACTGCCTGAATCTCTCACGCGATGTCGTGACCCAATCTGGCGCTACTGTAGAGGCTCACGCAAGTTGATTTACAGCGCAAACCAGTGAACCCGGGTTATACTCTCTAATTGAAATCGGTGTTTGGATAACGTTCACGGGGCTGTCAGGATGACCAACTAAAAGGCTCAACCACTCATCTAACGCACTGCCCCCACCATTCCGGTTCGGGCAAAGGAGAGCAAATGCTTTTGACGAATCGAAAATCACGTTTGGCCCTTTTCTTCTTGGTTCTGTTGGCTGCGACCGTTGGGTTTGCGCAGGGTCGCAGCGCAGCGCCGGTTGAGTTTTCGTTGCGCTCGATTGACGGACAAACAATTACTTCCGATAGCCTGCGCGGCGAGGTGGTGGTGCTCGCCTTTGGCGCCTCCTGGCTGCCGCTCTCGAAGGCGCAGTTGACCGGCGTAAGAAAACTGGCTGATGAATACAGCGATCGCGGCGTGGTGGTCTATTGGGTCAGCACGGAGTCGGAAGATGCTAAGTCGAAAAACTTTGCGAGTGATGCGCAACTGCGTGCGTTCGCACAGAAGTATGGTTTGAAAGTTACTGTGCTGCGCGATCCGGATGGAAGCATCTCGAAGAAGTTGGGAGTCGATCAGCTGCCGTCGATAGTCATCGTCGACAAACAGGGCAACCCCAGCGAGCCCATCGGCGGACTCGATCCCAACGGGAATCTCGCGACCCAGCTCGCCGGACGTCTAGACAAAGTGCTCGACTAAGTTTCGCCCAGCGCATTCACTAAGGCCGCCTGCTAATGAGGCGGCCTTTTTATTTCCCGCGGTTGGCGAGCGAACCGCTGAACGCAAACCAACGGTTTGCTTTACAGGTTTGTGCTTGCCTCTTGTGTGGGAATCTAATAACTTGCTCGCGCTGCTCGCTGGCAGCAAAACTATGACTTTCAAGTTTATTAATCCTGAATCGTTGGGTCCGGCGCGAGGCTACTCCAACGGCGTGCTGAGCGAAGCGGACGGCCGGCTATTGTTCGTTGCGGGCCAAGTGGGCTGGAATGAGCAGCAGGAAATCGTGAGCGACAATTTCGTGGAGCAATTCGATCGCGCACTCGCGAACGTGATCGCGGTGGTCCACGCAGCCGGGGGCAATCCAACCCACCTTGCGCGACTGGTAATCTATGTCACTGACAAACAAGAATACACTGCGAATGTCCGCGAGGTTGGCGCAGCGTATCGCCTGCACATGGGCAAGCACTTTCCCGCGATGGCGTTGCTTGAAGTCAAAGGCTTGCTCAACGACCGAGCGAAAGTTGAAATTGAAGCCGTAGCTGTCTTAACCGCCTAGGGCCGTCCATGCTGCAACCCAAAAGTTTTCTCTATGAACAGAACGCTGACGGTATTGCCACGATCACGCTTAACCGCCCAGAACGTCTCAACGCGTTGACGTTCGCAGTCTATCGCGAACTAACCGAGACGTTCGCGGCGTTGCGTGCTGAAGCTGCGGTGCGTGTGGTCGTCGTCACCGGAGCTGGTCGCGGTTTCTGTTCCGGCGGCGACGTGCATGACATCATCGGCGAACTCTTCAGCCGCAACCCGGAAGAGCTACTCGAGTTTACGCGCCTGACTTGCGAACTAGTGCGCAACATTCGCGCGTTACCTAAGCCAGTGATTGCCAGCCTGAATGGAACTACGGCGGGCGCCGGCGCCTGCATTGCCCTCGCAGCAGACCTGCGCATCGCTAGTGAGGAAGCGAAGATTGCGTTCCTCTTTGTGAAGGTGGGACTTTCGGGCGCCGACATGGGCGCCGCGTATTTGCTGCCACGCGTGGTGGGGTTAGCAAAAGCGACCGAGTTGCTCTACACCGGCGATTTCATTTCCGCCAGGGAGGCTGAGCGGATCGGACTCTATAATCGCGTCGTTTCCGCGGCTGATTTGGCGGCGACTACCCACGAGTTGGCCCTGCGCCTGGCCCAGGGTCCGGGGTTCGCGCTCGCTAAAACAAAAGAGTTGCTGGACCGCGAAGCGGACATGACGCTCGACGCCGCGCTCGCATGTGAAGCACAAGCACAGGCCATCTGTATGCAACACCCTGACTATCGTGAAGCCTATGAAGCATTCATCAACAAGCGCAAGCCGAAGTTTGAATGATTCGGAATGCGGCTCGCGCGACACGGCTTTGCGATTCAAGGAATAGTATTGAATCCTGGACCACACGAGCGCAAGGTACCGGAGCCAAACGAATAACAATTAGCTATCGAAAGCGCCAGTCGTCGCTACGCTCTGCCGGCGCACTCCAAAGTTATGGACAAATTCATCGAGCAACTTCCCTTCTTCACTCCCGAGCATCGCACTCTCGCGGCGGACATGGAGTCGTTTGTCGGACTCGAAATCGAGCCGCGTGCCATCGAGGAACGTGACGTTGACACACGTCTGCGCGAATACGTTGAGGTGCTCGCGAAGGCCGGCGCGTTACCGTACGCCGTCGCTACTCCCGGCGCCAGACTTGACGTGCGCGCACTCTGCTTGATTCGCGAGGCGCTCGCTTATTCGTCCGCACTCGCGGATGTCGCCTTTGTAATGCAGGGACTGGGAACTTACGCGATCAGCCAGGCAGCTCCCGAACACGTACGCGATTTTTGGCTTTCACGCGCCGTTGCTGGCAAGGCAGTCGCGGCGTTTGCCTTGACCGAACCTGATGCGGGCTCCGACGTAGCCGCAATCAAAACTACGGCTACGCGCGACGGCGACGCTTACGTGATCGACGGCCGGAAACGTTTTATCTCAAATGCCGGCGTCGCCGATTTCTACACCGTGTTCGCCCGCAGCGGCGCCGATGCGAACGGACGTGCGCTGCTCTCCGCCTTCGTGGTCAGCGCGAAGATGCCGGGCTTCAGCGTAGTTGAACGCACGGCGATGATAGCGGCCCATCCGATCGGAGAAATCGAATTCAAAGGTTGCCGCGTGCCGGCCCAGGATATGGTCGGCGGCGCAGGCGATGGCTTCCTGCTGGCCATGCGCACTCTGGACACGTTTCGCGCAAGCGTCGGTGCTGCTGCCTGCGGCATGGCGCGGCGTGCGCTTCACGAAGCCATGCGCTACGCGACTGCGCGCAGGCAATTCGGCCGTTTGCTTTCCGAGCATCAACTGATTCAGGAAAAACTTGCGGACATGATTACTGAACTCGACGCCGCGCGACTGCTGGTTTATCGCGCCGCGCACTTGCAAGACACGGGTACGGCGCGCGTCACGCGTGAGGCGAGCGAGGCGAAGCTGTATGCCACGGAAGCGGCTTGCCGCATTATCGATAACGCAGTGCAAATTCACGGCGGCGCCGGACTGGTCCGCGGCAGTGTCGTCGAGCGGCTATATCGCGACGTGCGGGCACTCAGAATCTACGAAGGCACTTCGGAGATTCAAAAACTAATCATCGCCAGCCAACTTTTGAAAGAACAGTAGGACAGACGATCATGCCTGTTCGCCACCTTCAAGCGAAAATGAAATCTCTGTCATCAGACACGACACCCGAAGCACAGCGAATGCACTTTGAGCTGATGCGTCGGCTGCCCGGTTGGAAGCGGCTATCGCTCGCCCTTGAACTTACGTGGGCCACTCGCCAGCTCATTCTGGCCGATATTCGACATCATTTTCCCGAGGCCGATGAAGCGGAAATTCGCCGCCGTTTCATTGCCCGGGTGCTCCCTCGCCGGGACGTAATCAGTGCTTACGGTTTCGATCCGAAAGACGACTGCTCGTGATCAGAACAAATGGAGCATCCACTTAGAGTCTTATTCACGATTGCGACGCTGTTGGAGCAACTGGGGATTAGGTATGTACTGGTGGGCTCGCACGCCAGTTCGCACCACGGGATGTATCGCACCACCGCCGACATCTACATCGTCGCCGACATTGGTTCGGAGCAAGTGATGCCTCTTCTGCTAGCATTGGAAAAGGATTTCTATGTGGATGAGCACGCTGTACGTGTTGCAATCGAGGGGCGGCGGTCGTTCAACGCGATCCACTTCGACTCTGTTTTCAAGGTCGATATCTTTATTCCTAAATCGGATGCATTGTCGCAACAGCAACTCGAGCGCCGTGAACTCAGAAAGCTAGCACCTGAAGAAGAACAAATGATCTATGTCGCGACCGCTGAAGATACAATCCTGGCAAAGCTACGTTGGTATGATTCAGGCGGAAAAATATCGAGTACCCAGTGGAACGATGTCCTCGGCATTATTGGTGCGTCTTCAGCCAGACTCGATCTCGATTACCTGCGCGAATGGTCTGCGAAACTCGCTCTTACTGGCTTAATGGAGCAGGCTCTTACAGAGGCAGGCGATGAAGATCGAGACGCGGCTCAATGAACATCAACATCATTGGCGGCGGACCGGCGGGCTTATACTTCGCTATCTTGATGAAGCAGTCGGACCGCACGCACGAGGTCACGGTTTACGAGCGCAACGGCCCCGACGACACGTTCGGTTGGGGGGTCGTATTTTCCGGCAGGACCCTGGCAAACCTGCAGGCGGCCGATCCCAAATCACACGCCGAGATCACGCGCGTGTTCGCTGCCTGGGACAATGTCAATGTGGTCCATCGCGACGAAACAATTGCCATCCACGGCAATAGCTTCTCCGGCATCTCCCGACTGCAGTTGCTGAAGATTCTCCAGCGGCGCGCTGAAGAGCTTGGCGTCAGCTTGAAATTTCACGCCGAAGTTCCCAGCGTTGCGGCGTTGCGGGCGGACTGTGATCTAGTGGTCGCAGCTGATGGCGTGAACAGCACTGCCAGACGCGAATATGCAGATCAATTCAGCCCCACTCTCGACGTGCGTC
This sequence comes from Pyrinomonadaceae bacterium, assembly GCA_030840675.1. Taxonomy (GTDB): domain Bacteria; phylum Acidobacteriota; class Blastocatellia; order Pyrinomonadales; family Pyrinomonadaceae; genus PSRF01. The sequence goes on along the minus strand of JAVEEA010000002.1, from coordinate 24,657 downwards.
CGAATCGTTACATCTGGTACGGCACTCACAAACTTTTTCACGGCCTGACTCTGACGTTTCGCGAAAACGGAGACGGGGCATTCGCGGCGCACTCTTATAAATTTAACGAAACTACCAGCACCTTCATTGTCGAGTGTGACCAGGAAACCTGGAGCAACGCCGGCTTCGCTGCTTTAAGCGATGACGAGACCCGCGCCTATCTCGAACAAGTGTTTGCCGCCGACCTCGCCAACCAACGGCTGCTCTCGAACAACTCGAAGTGGCTCAACTTCCTGCTGGTAAAAAACAGGAGGTGGTCTTTTGCAAACGTAGTGCTGCTTGGTGACGCACTTCACACCGCACATTTCTCTATTGGCTCCGGCACGAAGTTGGCCCTCGAAGATTCCATCGCGCTCGGCGAATCACTCGCAAGGTGTCCGGGTGTGGCCCAGGCGCTGGCCGATTTCGAACAGACGCGCAAGCCGGTGATCGAAGCTTATCAGGCGGCCGCTTTTGACAGCATGCGCTGGTTCGAGAACGCACGTGAGTATCTGCACCTGAGTCCGATTGAGTTGGCCTACGCGTTGATGACACGCAGTGGCCGCGTGGATCGTGAGGACTTGAAACGCCGCGATCCGAAGTTCATCGCGCTTTACGACGGACGCTAAGTCGCTCTTCCTCGTCGGACTGCCGTTGCCATTGGGGCGCTAACAATCGCCGGCGCCCAGCATCAACCGTTACCGCTCCCGGTTCAGCTAGCTCCGTGCGGTCCCAAAGTTTGCAGGTAACCGGGCGATGAGCTTGGTCCAGTGCTTCGCAATAGTTCGTGTAATTGCAGCGCCTGATCTCATCGCCGCGTCCCAATTTCACTTTGATAAACCAATCCGGATCGGCTAACGCTTGTCGCGCCAGACCGGCAATATCGGCCTGGCCTTCCGTTAAAATCGCTTCGGCTTGTGCGAAGGTTGTAATCCCGCCCGCAGCTACAATTGGCGTTTTGAAACCGGCCGCGTTAACGGCACGCTTGACTGCCGCAACCAGCGGAACGCTGCGACCGAACGGTCCCAACTGGTCCGAAAGAATCGTCGGCATACACTCGTAACCGCTCTGCCCGGTATAGGGATAAACCGCCTGGCCCACCTTCGGCTGCTGCGCGTCTTCAAACTTTCCACCCTTCGAGAGCGAAAGATAGTCCATGCCGGCCCGGGCAAACTCAACACCGAAATAGATCGCGTCGTTGAGGTGGCTGCCGCCGGCGATCACTTCGTCACCCAGGAAACGTGTGCCGACCACGTAATCATGTCCCACTGCGTGGCGCACCGCTGCGTAAACTTCCAATGGCAAACGGATGCGATTCTCGCGCGTTCCGCCGTAGCCATCGGACCTATTATTTAGTGCACTCAGGAAACCCGCCATCGTGTAGGCGTGTGCGTAGTGCAACTCGACGCCGTCAAAACCCGCTTCGCGCGCGCGTCGCGCCGCACTCGCAAAAATGTCAGGCAACACGGCGGGCAGTTCGCGTACCTGCGGCAGATGCATATCCGTTACGTGTTCGCGATACCCAAATCGCAGTGACTCCAACTCGCGCTGATCAAGAACTTTCTCGACCACTTCTTCGGTTGCGACTGTCAGAAAATTTCGCACGGCTGTTTCGTCCGCGCTCAGCCACGAATGGTCCTCGGTGACTTCCGCTAACACCTCACGATGTCTCTCAGTCAGGGACAGAAATCGTTCGAAGTACTTCTGTCGTTCCGGGCGTCGCTTTACGGAAAGAAAATCGATGATCTGAATCAGAAGTTTGGTCTGTCCGTCACTCGCTTTCCTGACAGTTTCCACTAGTTGGCGCAGTCCCGGCAGAAAGCGGTCGTGGCCGATGCGCAGCAACGGGCCACTGGGAATGTCGCGCACGCCCGTCGCTTCGACCACTAAAACTCCGGGACGTCCCTCGGCGAACCGCCGGTACCAGTCGAGGTTCTCCTGGGTTACAAAGCCTTCGGCGGTGGCGCGCCACGGAACCATCGCCGGCACCCAGGTACGACTGGCGGCCTCGATAGGCCCAATCTTTATCGGCTGAAAAAGTAGCGACTGTGCGGCTTCCGCGGCTGTTGGCCAACGCGTGGCGGGAATAGCGTGACGAATCGGGTTCTTAAATTTCCACATCAGTTTTCCATTTCACTTTACCACGCTGCACGTAGCGCAACACAAAGAGTAAAGCAAACTGTTAGTTTGCGGTTTGTGATGCCCGTGGCTTTGTGTTCGTCGATATGCAATGGCTGCGAACCGGCAAACTAACAGTTTGCTTTACCAGTCTTCATTCGCAGCCTCTTATGGTAAATTAAGTGCAATCAAACCTTGGATGGGAGAGATTTTGACTGACGAGCTGTTGAAATGGCGAAGCGAGTTTCCGATTCTGGACCAGACGGTTTATCTGATTTCCCACAGCCTGGGAGCGATGCCGCGGGACACCTTCGCGCGCCTGCATGACTACGCCGAAACCTGGGCCACGCGGGGCGTACGTGCCTGGGCGGAGGGTTGGTGGGAGATGCCTGTCACCGTCGGCAACGACGTGGCTCGCATCATCGGCGCTGATCCCGGCAGCGTCGTCATGCATCAGAACGTTTCGATATGCCAGTCACTAATCCTCTCCTGTTTTAATCCCACGCCTAAGCGAAACAAGATCGTCTATTCCGAACTGAACTTCCCCTCCGTGATGTATGTCTACGAGGCCCATGCGCGCGACGGAAAGTTGAGAATTGAAACCGTACCTTCGGATGATGGGATCACCATCCCGCTCGAACGGTTCCTCGCGGCCATCGACGAGGAGACGTTGCTGGTCCCTTTTTCGCACGTGTTGTTCAAGAGCGGCTTTCTGCAAAACGCCCAAGCGATCACCGAACGCGCGCACGAAGTGGGCGCCATGGTAGTGCTCGACGCGTATCAGAGTGCCGGCACAGTTCCGTTTAATGTAAAAGAGCTCAACGTAGATCTCGCGACCGGCGGCTCCGTGAAGTGGCTCTGCGGCGGTCCCGGCGCAGGCTACCTTTACGTAAGGCCTGACCTGCAGGACAAACTCGAACCAAAGACAACCGGCTGGATGGCCCACGAGTCTCCCTTTGCGTTCGCGACCGAGCTGCGTTACGCGCCCGGCATCTCCCGCTTTCTGCACGGCTCGCCGGCGATTCCCGCGCTCTACGCCGCGCAATCGGGCTACCGGATAATCAACGAGATCGGCGTCGATCAGATTCGCGCCAAGAGCGTGCGCCAGACGACGAACCTGATCGCGCTGGCCGAAGAAGCAGGCTTTACCGTCACCAGTCCGAAAGAGACAAGCGATCGCGGCGGTACAGTTACGATCGGACATCCGGACGCCGCGGCAATCACGAAGGAACTGCTGCGTCGCGAGTTCATTGTCGACTTTCGCCCCGGCGCCGGCGTGCGCGTCTCGCCGCATTTTTACACCAGTGACGAAGAACTCGAACTCGTCGTGCGCGAGTTGAAAGAGATTCGCGATACGCGCGCCTTTGCGGTCCATGAAGCAGCCGGGGCGGCATTCTGAAACAGTGAATTGAGCAATACGATGACAGATTCCTACGGAGACAACCCTCCGCTTTCATATAACAAGTACTTGCGCGTGGCCGATCTAATTGGGTTGCAGGACTGCCTTTCCGATCCGAAACATCACGATGAACTCCTTTTCATTACGATCCATCAGGCGTATGAACTTTGGTTCAAGCAGATTCTTCATGAAATTGACGCAGCGATCGTCATGATGAACGACGACCGCCTGGCCGCGGCTGCGCGTACCATGCGCCGGGTAGTCGAAATTGAAAAGTTGTTGGTGACCCAGATTCACATTCTGGAAACTATGACTCCCATTAACTTCCTCGGCTTCCGTGACCAACTCAACCCGGCGAGTGGCTTTCAATCTATGCAATTTCGCGAGATTGAGTTTGCTTCGGGGTTGAAACATGAACAACTGTTACATGAGTTTCGCGCCGATGAGTTAGCGCACACTCGCTTGCGGAAACGATTCATGGAAGCGTCCCTCAGCGACGCTTTCTTTGCGGCGTTACGCAAGCGTGGTCTGGACGCGCCGCTCGATGAAGAGCGGGCAAAGGGTTATGACCAGCGAACCCGCGCGGTGCTGGAGTTGCTCACCCACTTTGAGGAGCGTTACGAAGAGTTTCAATTGGCCGAAGCCTTGCTCGAGCATGATGAATATTTCTCGCTTTGGCGTTCGCATCACGTCAAGATGGTCGAGCGAATGGTCGGCACGAAACGCGGTACGGGCGGTTCGGAAGGCGTAGGTTATCTGCGCACGACCCTCGACAAGAAATTCTTCCCGGAACTTTGGGAAGCGCGCACCTATCTGGACACAAAACATGGCGCGAGTGGTTGCCCCTTTGCCAAAGGTTGATACTTCAAACTAAACCGGGCGCTACCTCGCACCCAAGAAAGGCCATCCTCCCACGATGGAAAATGAACGGCGGCGCGCACCGCGAATTAAGGTTAACCTGCGGGCCCGCTGGGAGGGCGAACAGAGTTACCAGGAAGCGGACGTCACGAGCCTTAGCCGTTCCGGTTGCTTTGTCCTTAGCGGCGGCCGCTTCGCGGCGCGTGAGCTGGTCCGCCTGCAGCTAATGTTTCCTGAAGCTGAACCGATTAACGTCTGGGCCGAAGTGGTTGAGACCGCGGAGGAGATTGGTTTTGCGCTGCGGTTCACGTCTCTGGAAGCGATCGATGAAGCACGCCTGGACCAGTTTATTCAACAGCATCTATGAATCTAACCGCAGAGATCAGCCCGTGCCTGCTCTCGCGTTGAGTAAGTATTGGACGTGTTAGAATACGGGGAAGTCCGAATGCTGGAGAGAATTTTCATGACGAGAAATGTTCAGTATGTGACCGATGCCAAGGGCGAGCGAACGGCCGTAATCCTGCCGCTCGAAGAATATGAAGAGCTGCTGGAGGATCTGCACGTCAGGGTGGCCGCCTACGAGACTAAGGATGAGACAGTTCGTCCGCTAGCAGATATTGTGAGCGAAATGCGCAACGCAGGCGAGATTGATGTATGACGTTATTCTTACAGCCCGTGCTGAGCGAGAATTGCGGCGATTGGATCGTTCCGCGAAGAACCGAATCCTGCCGATTGCTCTTGCTTTGGCGGAAAATCCACGCCCACATGGATGCCTCAAGGTCAAAACCGAAGAAAGTCTTTGGAGAATTCGTGTAGGCGATTGGCGCGTTGGTTATGAGATCGACGACGAGCAGCGCGTAGTTAGAATCATAACAATCGGTCATCGGCGCGAGTTCTATAATTGAGCTTACAAAGTCGACTTTTTACGTCCTCCAGTACTTGCATGAGATATTGTTTGTGACTATCGACTTAAGTTTGCTTGCCAAAGAGCAGTTAAAACTATCCGTTGTAAATTGATGTCCCTCCAATTTCCTGAACGCTTCAACATGGCGGACTACTTCCTCTATCGTAACCTGGAGGAAGGACGCGCCGACAAAACCTGTCTTTACTTCGAAGACCAAACTTTCACCTACGCTGAGGCTGCGCTCAACTCGAATCGCGTGGGCAACGCTTTGCGCGAGTTTGGCGCGGGCTTGGAAGAGCGCGTACTGATTGTTTTGCCTGACTGTCCCGAGTTTGTCTGGACCTGGTTTGGCGCGGCGCGCATCGGCGCGGTGATCGCGATGGTGAACCCACTGTTGCCGGCGGAGGATTACAAGTATTACCTCGAATACACGCGTGCGCGCGTGGCCGTGATTCACGAATCGTTACTGGCCAACTTCAACGAAGCGGCAACGGAAGCGCGTTACCTGCGCGCGGTTTTGGTGGTGGGAGATCGTGAACCCGATGCCGACTTCACGAACAACCGCATCGTCTGGTCATCGTTTAAGTCGGCAGTGCTGGCGGCGGCCGACACCTGCACTCCCGCCGATACACATCGTGACGACATCGCGATCTGGTTGTTCAGTTCCGGCTCCACTGGAAACCCCAAGGGCGCGGTACATCTGCAACATGACCTGCCTTTCAACACCGAGGTGTTCGCCAAACGCACCATGGGCGTGAATGAAAACGATTTGACAGTTTCCGTGCCCAAACTTTTCTTTGGCTACGCGACCGGTACCAACCTGCTCTTCCCGTTCGCGGTAGGAGGTGCGACTGCGCTTTTTTCGGAACGCTCGACCCCGGAAAAACTTTTCGCAGTCATCGAACACTACCGGCCCACGATCCTCACGACCGTGCCCACCATGATCAATTCGATGCTCAACGCACCCGACGCCGGCAGACGTGATCTGTCCAGCCTGCGCTTCTGTTATTCGGCGGGCGAGGCGTTGCCGGTGGAGCTGTATGAACGCTGGCGACAAAATATCGGGGTGGAAATCTGCGACGGCATTGGCTCAGCGGAGATGTTTCATATTTACATCAGCAATCGTCCCGGCGATGTGAAACCCGGAAGCCTGGGCCGGATTGTTGCGGGCTACGAAGCGAAGATTGTCGCTGCAGACGATACCGAGGTGGCCACGGACGAGATGGGTACCTTGAAAATCAAAGGCGACTCAGCGGCGCTTTGTTACTGGAACGCGCACGAGAAATCGAAGCAAACTTTTGCCGGTGACTGGTGCACCACGGGAGACCAGTTCCACGTGGACAGCGACGGGTATTATTGGTACCACGGTCGCACGGATGACATGTTGAAAGTTTCCGGCATCTTTGTCGCGCCCGGTGAAATCGAAAACTGCTTGCTGCAACATTCGGCCGTGCTCGAGTGCGCCGTTATCGGCTGCGACTCCGGCGATGGTCTGGTGAAGCCCAAGGCCTTCATCGTGCTGCGCGAAGAAGTCAGTACCCGGAGCGTTAGCGACGAGTCACTCCCGGACGCCTTAGCCACCGAGCTAAAAGACTTCGTCAAGACGCACCTCGCGCCCTACAAGTATCCGCGCTGGATCGAGTTTGTTTCGACGCTTCCTAAGAATGATCGCGGCAAGATCGATCGCAAACAACTCAAGCAAGAAGCACGTTAGGGGGCACGCACCGCGGGTTTTGCTAAGTTCCATACATCAGGTTCATCAAAGCTGCCAGACGGTAGCCGCCCTCGGCGACAGCTTGTCGGGCAACGCCAAAGACTGAAAGCCGGTAAGTTGCCCCCGGCATTTGATTGCGTTTCAACGCTCGCGGATAAGCCTGGGTCTTGGCCCTCATTAAGCTCTCGTCCGCCCAGCGGTCAAACTTGTCCGGGAGAAAAAGCGTGAAGGTCGACTGGGGCGCGGCTTGCTCAAACTCGTTAGCAACACGCTCGACATACGTCGCAAAGTTCTCGTTCTGCTTTTTCGGATCCGCGCGATCGACGATCCCGTCCCAGTAGCTGTGCAGAGTGATCTCACCCAAGCTAAACCCGTTACCGCCGCCATCGCCGTGCTTTTCACTCGGCAATTCGGTGACCCGGCCACTGGTATGCAGCGGCTGATGAATGTCGCCCACGAGGTGCAGAATCCACGCCAGTTCCATCGCTCGCTCGGGAGCGGGGTTGTTACTAACTGCTAGCGAGCGAAACACTCGCAGACGTTCCACCGCGTTCACCGAAGCAAGGGGAAAGGGAACGTCCTGCGGCAGTGCGTTGGGATCGTCCGAAACGCCGCGCCAGAAGTGGTCAACAAAGTGCCAGTCTCGGTTGTGATACTTCGTGCAGGGACGATGATCGTCGGCATCATGCGGTCTAATGATATCCGGCCAGGTGGCGGCCCTCATAAAAAACTCGCGCGCGCGCACGTCGAGTGGCCGGGCGTCATTGGGAAAGAGGTCGCGGAGACAGGCATCAGCCGGCGCTTGCATTAGAAGGTTGACCGCATTTTTCCTGGCAGCCGGCGACATGTTGTCCCATGCGATCCGCGCGACGAGAATGTGGCCCGTACTATTCCAGCCAAGCGCCGATTGAGTGGAAAACACGATGACCACGAGCAGTAGGTTTAGAAATAATTTCTTCATAGAGGGCTCCTTCCAGCGCTAGAAATGCGACAACTCGGTCTGCGCCTCGCTTCGTTCCTTGATCAGCACCGGAACTCAATAGTCTTGCCACAAGCTGACGCGTTTTCGTTATCGAACGAACACTGCGGCAACTCTCGCGAATGAAACTCTTCCCGTTTCAATGATCAATGCTAACAATGCAAAAAACGTTTCACTGGAGATCGAAACTCCATTACGTTGGGTTAGCAGATTGGGCGGCTGGCAAAATCTTTGAGACCTGAGATCCACTCAGATTTTCTTACAGATCTACTCGTGGCGAGACTGAGTCCAGGATGAGACGATTCGACCGGGAGCGGCGAAGTCAGGATCGTTGTTTAGCTGTTACGGTGTTCGAGGTTGTAGTCGCGGAGACGGCGGTAAAGAGTTGAGGGCGAGATGCCAAGAATTTCGGCGGTCTTGCCCCGGTGCCAGCCGGTCTGTTCGAGAGCGGCCAGAATCTGCTGGCGCTCGACGTCGCGCAAAGAGGTCGGCGACGCGCTGGGGCCGAGGGCAAACGTACCGACGCCGGAATTAAGTTCGGACGCAGCCAGCCCAGGCTGGGCCAGGGTAGTGGTGAAAGCAGCGGGCGCGACTGGACGCACGACTTCCGGCGGCAATTCGTTTATCGTAATGCGGCCGTTGTTCGAGAGAATTACCGCGCGTTCGAGGCAGTTTTTTAGCTGACGCACATTTCCCGGCCAGGCATAAGCCTGCAGCGCAGCGAGCGCAGCCGGTTCCAATTCAGGCGGTGTCGTGCCGCCAACAATTTTCAAAAGATGTTTGGTCAGTGGTTCGATATCCTCCGGTCGTTCACGCAAGGGAGCCAGATCAATCTGAAAGCCGTTGATACGGTAAAGCAGATCGGAACGGAAGGACTCGTTTGCTACTACCGATTCGAGGTTGCGATTGGTCGCGGCTACGATGCGCACGTTGACCTCGACCTTGCGCACGCCGCCCACGCGAAAAAACGTGCGCGTCTCGATGGCCCGCAACAATTTCGCCTGCAGTTGCGCCGGCAGTTCGGTGACTTCATCCAAAAACAAGGTGCCGCCGTCGGCGAGTTCGATGAGCCCGAGTTTGCGACCCTTGGCCCCCGAAAAAGCGCCCGCTTCGTAACCAAAGAGTTCCGACTCCAGCAGCGACTCTTGAAACGCAGCGCAGTTGATATCGATAAAAGATCCATCGGCGCGCATCGAGAGACGATGAATCGCATGCGCGATCAACTCCTTGCCGGTGCCCGATTCCCCGGTTATCAACACCGAGGCTTCCGATGGCGCGACGCGTTCCACCAACCTGACTGCTTCAGTCATCACTTCGGAAACGGAAACAATTTCCGGCAAACCTGACTGCCGCGCAAGTTGTTCGCGCAGGCGCAGGTTGTCCACGCGCAGGCGACGCTTCTCCGCGGCTTGTCTCACGCGCACGTCCAGTTCGGTGATGCTGTAGGGTTTGGTGAGGTAATCGTAGGCGCCGAGCTTCATCGCCTCGACCGCGGTCTCGACCGTCGCCTGTCCGGTCAACATAATCACTTCCGGCGGATTGGGCCGCTCATGAACCCGCCGCAGGACTTCCATGCCATCAACCTTCGGCATGTTGATGTCGCAGAGGAGTACGTCGACGTTACTCTCCTCGAGTTTGCGTAAGGCTGCGTCGCCGTCGGGAGCGACCTGAACTCGATAGCCCAGACGCTCCAACTCCTTCTGCAACACCATACGAAGATTCGCTTCGTCTTCGGCGATCAGAATCCGTGCTACCTTTTGCTCACTCAATCCTGCCGTTCTCCGTCGCTGTCAATTACCGGGAGTGAAATAGTGAACGTCGTCCCGATGCCCGGCGTCGACTGCACATCCAGACGACCGCCGTGCTCCGTTAAGATACCATAACAAACTGCCAGGCCAAGACCAGTGCCTTTACCAATCTCTTTGGTCGTGAAGAAGGGCTCAAATATTTTCGGGACGTTTTCCAGTGGGATGCCGACGCCCGTGTCGCTCACTTCCACCAGCACCTGATCCGCGTGGCGGCGGCTGGCTATCTTTAACACCCCGCCTTCCGGCATCGCGTCAATCGCGTTGGTCGCGAGGGCAATCACGGCCTGCTGCAACTGTCCCGCATCACCGGAAATGAGCGGCAACTCCGGCGGCGTGTCGATCTGAAATTTCACCTGCTCGCCACGTTGTTGGTGCGACAATAGACGAGCGGCGGAAGCGATCACATCGGCCAGATTGACGAGCACGAATTCGGTCATGCGGGTGCGACTAAAATCCAACAGGCCGTTGGTGATGACTTTGCAACGGAAAGCCTCGCCGCGGATCAGACCAAGATACTCGCGCAAGTCCGCGAGTCCCGCCGAATCTTTAAACTCGCCTTCGTTCACCCGAGACTCGAGTGCCTCCGCGCAGGCGGAGATGGTTGCCAAAGGATTGTTGATTTCATGGACCACTCCCGCCGCCAAGCGCCCGATAGCCGCCAGCTTCTCAGCGCGAGCGACCGCGCGGTTCGCCTCGACTCTCTCCGACACGTCTTCGCCAATCGTGATCACGTGCGACACTGCTCCGCCCGTGTCAATCCACATTGGGATCTTGCTGATCAACCAATGCTTCAATTCCCCGTGGGCGCCGGCGGTCGTATGTTCGATGCGATGAATTTCGCCGCTGGCAAACACGCCGCGGAATTCACTTTCCAGCAACTCTCGTTTCTGCCGTGTCAGTACGCTAAAGATATTTTTCCCTAACACTGAGCCGCGCGGGATGCCAAGTTCACCCAGCTCACGATTGCGGTTCCACGCCACAATTTTGTAGTTGCGATCGATGGCGTAAAGCGAGAGCGGCAAACTGTCGATGATTGCTTCGATGAAGCGTCGCTGCGCCAGTACCTCAGCCGTACGGCGTTCGACTTCGATGGTCAGATTAGCCGAGGCGTCGCGCGCCTCCTGGTAGAGACTGGAAATGTGTGCCGCGAGTGCGGCCTGCTGGGCCGCCGCCTCAACCAGGCGACAGACGGTGTCGTCGCAGTCCTCGCGTTTATCAAACGCTACGATCAGGGCGCCCTTGGTGCGGCTGCCAAACCTTAAGGGCGCCGCATATTCCACGGTGTGCTCCAGGTCACGCAGAAAAAACTTGCGCGGGTCGCTGCTTAGCATGGAAGCCGCGCTCGCAGGGCTTGCAGTCAGCCAGTTGCGCAAACGCTCAACCTCGAGCAGCTTCGCATCTTCCGCGCTGCCCTCACGATCAAACACACAAGCTGCTTCACTCGCTTCGCTCAAGGTCACAAAAGCAGCGCACATGGTTGCCCCGGTGCCTTCGTAAGTCGCTCCCGCCACCCGCCGTGCCAACTGATCCGGCTCCAGCGTACGCAACAGTCCACGACCAAGGTCCGCCAAAAACCTTAGCTCGCGGTTACTGCCGAGCAAGGCCCACTCGCGTTGCGCTGCGCGCAATTGCGTTGCGCTACGCGCGACAATTTCAACGCCGGCGCCAACGCTCACGTAGTCGTCGGCTCCAGCCGCAAACGCCGCCAACTTCTGGCCCGCGGTTTCCTGGTCGGACAACACAATCAAAGGCAGGCGGCTGGTTGCGGGTTGCGCGCGCAAGATTCTGCACAAGGCCAACCCGTCGACTCCCGGCAAGCCAAGATTGATCAGGACCAGATCGGAATCATTTTTCTGGAGCAGTCGCAACGCGGCGGTAGCGTCGTTGGCAAGCAATACACGATAGCCGGCTTTTTCAAAGTCGTCGCACAGACGTTCGCCCGCGTTGCTGTCGTCAACGACGAGGACCTGACTACTCTGTTCGGGGTTGCTGGCTGGAGGCATGCTTTCAATCCTGAAGTGGCCGAGAGCGCACTTCTAAAAGCGATTGGAAGCGATGGGGATAGGAATGTCAAGACTATCGAACTATCGGGTGCGCGGCTGTGAGAAACGCGAGCGTGGGTCGCAGGTGAACGGGCCTGAGCATGTCGCAATCTGTCGTAGCCTGGGGATGATGTCAAGCAAACTTGCAGCGGACATTATGCTAGCGCTTGCACGAATTTTTGGTGGCGGCGCGGGTGTTTCAGAGCATTTCACTTGAAGCGTTGGCCGATTTGTTCCGTACCGAAGGTGCCGATGCCGTTGAGGCGGAAGCCGAAGACCAGGCGATTCTCCTGGCGGACGCCGACGTTGAAGGTGTAATTCTGCACGGTCACCGCGCAGCAATCCCAACTGTACCCGGCGGTCACGGTGGAACTGATGAGCGAACGACCGTCGGTACCCGGCCGCTGTTGGAAGTCGAAGAAGAACGAGGCGCCACCGAAGAGTCCGCGTTCACGGTCGCCTAAAAAGATTGAAGGACTCCACTGCGAGCCGCGCAAGGTGCCGGGTTCCTTGCCGAGCGCGTCGGCATATTGCGCCAGGCTCGGCACCAGTTCGACTGCGCGCGTGTAATAGAAACTTTGGAACGCCTGAACCAGCGGACGAGTGATACCAAAAGTCGCCGAGAGTGAGCGCACGCCGCCGCCGCGCGTGTCGAGGTCGGTACGCAGATCGAGAAAGATGTCATTGCGCGGACGGTAGCGCGCTTCCACGTTGAGCGGCGAGAAACGTCGCGGCACGCCGCCGTAGCTGAACCCGGAAAGTGTGTTGATGGGATAAAACTGGTTGCGCTGGCCGGGCGTCAAAGCGCCGCCGAAGAAGCGATCGAAAAAATATTTTCCGCGCACTGTGATCGTCAACGCTTCGTAAGGCTGCGTCGAAGTCGGGACCTTTTGGCCGGTACGCGTCGCCTTGGAAGCAGCGCTACTGACGTTCTCGGTCGAACGCTGTGTAAAGAAACGATTGGAAACGCCAAACTCGATTTCATTGGTGTCGGCAATTGCATCGACGTAATCAAACCTGATGACCTGATCGAAGTTGTCCACGCCGGCGATGCGGCGGTACGTTAGGTAGGGCTCGATCAGATGGCGGAAGAACACGCTGCCGCCGCGCCGGTGGTAGTCTTTGAAAAGCGCGGGCGGGCGGACGTCCAGTTCAAACTCACCATAAGCGCGCGTAATGTTATGACTGAGAATCGCGCGGTTCACGGGATCGATCGAGTTTGAATAAAACGTCATGCGGGCAGTGGCGCTGGCCGTTACCGAAACTCCATAAAAATGGAGCGGCAGCTGCAGGCGCGGATGAAAGTCGAGACGTTGGACCACGGAAGGGGTGATGATCGGATCGCCGCCAACATCGCGCCGAAACGCGATCAGGTCGTCGACCGTCTCCTTACGACTAAGCCCATCCGCGGAAGCTTCAAACGAATAATAGACTGGCAGACGCTTGATGAAGTCCAGCGGCGTCGCGCGCTTCTCGATCGACACACTGGGAAGTTCGCGAATACGTATGCGCGAATTGGGCAACGACGTCACCTGCGAACGCGCCAGGAAGTTGAAGCTATACTCGTTGAGATCCTTGTTGACGAAAACCTGCGAACGCTCTTCTGGAGAAATCGCCTGCTGAATACTGTCGGAAAACACCTGCCGATAAGCGAGATTGGAAGTGATGTTAACGTCCGCCGCGGCAATGAAGCCGTTGGGAAAATAGTGAACGCCGTCGACGTAAAAACTCGAGCCGCCCTGGTCGGGGTGCGTGGCATCCGCTTTGTGGCCCAGCGTGCGGTCCTTAACGATGTAGAAGCCGGCATTGAAAAACGAACGTGAGTTGGCGCGCGTGCGCAGGTCCGCGCCCAGACCAATGCCGCGCGAAGTGTAGATGTCGTTGCGCACCGTCACGTCGGCCGAACGTCCCAGTGTCTGGTAGTAAGCATTTGATAAGCGAAAACCTTTTTGGCCGGAACCGCCGAAGGTTGGCGTCAGGAACCCCGACGCGCGATCGCGCGGCTTGATGGAAACCGAAGCGTAAGGCAGATAAAAAATCGGCACGCCTTTGACGCGCAGATTAGGCGAATAGACACGCACGCGGTCGCCCGTTTTGATCTTCGCGCGCTTGGCATGAAAGCTCCACTTGGGTACGTCTTCATCACACGCCGTAATCTGCGCGTTAGTCACGACGATGGTATCGAGGCTGACTTTTTCGACCCGGTCGGCCGTGAAATAGACGCGCGTGCCGTCCTGGGTTTGATTGGTGAAGCCAGTCGAGTTTAAGAAGTAGCCGGTCTTGCTGCGGTAGTTCCATTCGGCGCGCGTGCCCGTGATACGTTGCGCGTCACCCTGATCAAACACCACGTTGCCTTCCGCAATTACTTTGTTGGTCGCTTCGTAGACCGTCACCTTGTCGGCTTGTAAACGGTAAGTGCCGATGTGTGCGTCAACGTTTCCTTCGTAGACGAAAACGCGCGCGGTCTCCGGGCCCGAAACGGTCTGCGTGCCGGCGTCCACTTTGAGCAGATCGGTTGCTTCGCCCACCTGGCCCCGGCGCGTAACCGGCCTTTTATTCGTCGGTTGGTCCTGCGTCAGGGGATTGACGTTGGGAGTGTCGGTCATCGGGTTCGTGACCTTGCGATCGACTGGATTGGTTTGTTGGGCAACCGCGGTGAGTGAATTCAACAACCAGAGAGCGAGCAAAACCCGGAAGCAAACGGGTGTGATAAGACCACCTGAACGAAAAGCAACACGCAAAGAAAGAGAAAACCTCCGGGGAATGGGCGTGCAACGAAACGACGGGGCGCACGCCTTTTTGGAACTGCAGGATGCTAACACGGAATAGTCCTGGGAGCGCAGGCATGCGAGCGCAGGCATGCGAGCGCACGCTTGGGAGCGCAGCATCTTGCCTGCAATTAGGTGTGGCTTTGCCGCGCCGAAAAATCGCTCGCGGTAGGATGCGTCTTTCGATAGGTGACGTTTGCAGGCAGGATGCCTGCGCTCCCGGGATTACGCTCCCAGCTTCACATTCCCAGGTTTCCTACTGGTATCATGCGCCGCGTGCCTGAACATCTCCGCTTAATGATCGTTGCCGGCGAAGCGTCGGGCGATGCCCATGCCGCTGCACTCGTGGACGCACTGCGCGCGCTCGCCCCGAATACGCAATTCTTCGGCGCCACTGGACCATTGCTGCGCGCAGCTAACGTCGAGTCCATCGTGCGCTCAGACGATCTCGCGATCCTTGGTCTGCTGGAGATTGGCCGCGCGCTGCCGAAGTTTTGGCGTGCCTACAAACTTCTGAAACAAGCTGCACTGGAACGCAAACCCGATGCAGTCATCCTGGTTGACTGGCCAGACTTCAACTTGAAACTCGCGCGCGCCTTGCATCGTCGCGGCTTAAAAGTCATCTACTACATCAGCCCGCAGCTTTGGGCTTGGCGCTCGTATCGCGCCCGTAGCCTGGCACGCAATGTTGATTTGCTGCTTTCAATTCTGCCCTTCGAACAGCAGTGGTACGCCGAGCGCGGCATCGAAGACGTCGAGTATGTGGGCCATCCGCTCGCAGGTGAAGTTAAGGTTCGTTACGATCGCGGGGAATTTTGCCGGCGGCTGAAGCTCGATCCTTGGTTGCCGATTATTTCACTGCTCCCCGGCAGCCGGCGTAAAGAAGTGGAACGCATTCTCCCGCCGATGTTGGAAGCAGCGGCGTTGATTTCCGTGCGGCGACCTGACGTGCAGTTTGTCATCGTCGTGGCCCCGAGCCGCACGTCGGAAGAAGTGAGAAACATCGTGCGGGCTCAACGCGCCACCCCCGAGCCGCTCCCTTCGTGCCTGCACATCGTCTGCGATCAATCACGCGAAGCGCTGGCGGCGTCGGACGCGGCGGCAATCGCGAGTGGCACTGCCACGCTCGAAGCTGCGCTGCTGGAGACGCCGCTCGTCGTCGTCTACAAAGAGTCAACGATCAACTGGCAGACTCTCGGGCGTTTGATAACGGTGGACCACTACGGCCTCGTGAACCTGGTAGCCCAGGAACGCGTGGCGACGGAACTGATGCAGGATGATCTAAATGGCGAGCGCCTGGCTGAGGAACTAATGTCGTTGCTCGACCCGAAACGAAATGAAGCAATGCGCGCGCGTCTGCGCGAAGTGGCGGACGAACTCGGCGCCGGCGGCGCTTCGGAGCGGGCAGCGAAGGCAGTTCTGAAATGGTTATAGGGGCGGGCCTCCAGGTTCCACACCTATTCGGAATTAGAACGAACGTTCCTGTCGCAATGACGAGCGTCTATGCCCAGCAGTTTTGGACGGTTACAAATCCCGGCGGCGAATGGGAGGCTCGGGTGAGCCGTCGCTTGAAAACCCACTCTGGTTGCCGAAATTCAGACGCCCAAACATCAAGTAGACCTTCCTTATTTCAGCAGGAGTAATTCCCCTGGCGACCAGGCCTTCAAATCCCTTCAGGTAAGGCTCGGGAATCCTCACCAACACACTTTCTCCCGAATGCACCGGCTTGTCGCTCGGCTCTATCGGACTTTCAACCCGGATCAATTCAGGTCTGCCATAGGGCAGCGGAAACGCCAGGGGGTCACCGTACTGAGATAGATTGTCAGGAAGGACAATCTGTAGTTGAAGAAAATAAATCGGTTTATCTGCCTTGTTGGTTACTTTGACAACGATATCGCGAAGCAGCGACGCGGTGTTGAGATTCATGACCTCAATCGCCAGCGGCAGATTGGTAGGAAGCTGGTCCTGGATGGTCCAGTCGGGATCGTACCACTCGCGTCCCTCAGCTTCAGCCCGCGCTTTGGCCACAGCCCTGTTCTTCATCGACCGGGCCCCCACCCGAACGACCTCCCAGCTTCGCTTTTGCGGAACAGTTTCTCGAGACTGACCGACCACGGATATTGGAGCGTAAAGACTGCCCAGAGGAGGGACGAGTAACACCACCAGCAAGCTGACGAAAATGTAGCGAGTCTTCATGAGGGACTCCTTCGAATGTGTTGTGCGGACGTTGAGCGACGGCTGCGATCAGTCAACTCCCATAGTCCTGGCTGACCGTACCTCGTATATCCAAAGTCGAGCTAACATCCCCTCGCTACCGC
Organism: Pyrinomonadaceae bacterium; assembly: GCA_030840675.1. Lineage (GTDB taxonomy): Bacteria > Acidobacteriota > Blastocatellia > Pyrinomonadales > Pyrinomonadaceae > PSRF01. The sequence continues at coordinate 7,731 of JAVEEA010000002.1, read as the reverse complement.
TCGGGGTTCTGTACCGCTTTTTGGAGTTCGGCTAACTGGCGGCGCAATTCTTTAATCTCTTCGCGCATTTGCGGGAGCCGGCCGAGGTGGGCGTTCAGGCGTTTGTACTCGTCGAGCGGTTGAATCGGAATGCCCCACCACACTCCGGGGCGCACAATCTTGCCCGGCAACACTCCCGCCTTCGAACCAATCACCGCGCCGCTCAAGACGCGTATGTGATCGCCGAAGCCGACCTGCCCACCAACAACAACGTCGTCTTCAATCGTCACGCTGCCGCTGATACCGGTTTGCGCGGCGATGACCACGCGCTCGCCGATGTCGCAGTTGTGGCCCACGTGGACCATATTGTCGAGCTTCGTGCCCCGTCCGATTCGTGTTTGTCCGAGCGCGCCGCGATCGACGCAGGTGTGCGCGCCCAGTTCAACGTCGTCTGCGATCAGCACCGTGCCGCGTTGCGGAAACTTGTGATAGGACCCTGCGCCGTCGCGTACATAGCCGAAACCGTCGGCGCCAATTACGACACTCGCATGCAGAATCACGCGATCGCCTATTTGCACGTCGTCGTAAAGAGTGACGCCGGGATGGATGACGCAGTCGCGACCGACGCGTACGTCGTCGCCGATGACCACGCCCGCTTCCACACGCGTACCGGCGCCAATCTGCGTGCGTTCACCGATTGAAACATGTGGGCCAACGAAGACGGTGAGGTCGACATCGGCGCTCTCCGCAATCACAGCTAAAGGATGAATAAACGGTTCGCGGCGTTTTTGCGGATGCAGCAGTGCGGCAACTAATGCGAAAGCGAGTTTGGGTTTCGCGACTACAATCAAGGCTGGTCCAAACTGATGGTCCCTAATCTCTGCTCGCGCGGATTCAATGAATTGCTCGGACGCGAGCAGGCACGATGCTTTGCTCGCGCGGCCCGCCGCAAAAAACTTCTCATCATCAACGTAGGCGACCTCGCCATCGTGGGCGGTACTGAGGTCGGCCACTCGCACGACATGAATACTGCCGTCCCCCATCAGTTGACCGTCCAACTGCGTGGCTAGTTCAGCGACTGTCAGTACATTCGTCTCCGGCATTCATTCCCCGTAAAGCGAACTGTCAGTTTGCGTATCTTTTTGTGTTGCAGGCTGCTCGTAACGAAGCGGACGCAAACGAACAGTTTGCGTTACCTCATTGGCCGCTGATATTACACTTTTTAGGCAACTGTGGGGAGCAGGTCGGCGGATCGGTCTAGCCGCGAGTTACGGGGCTGATGCTATAATCCCTCCGCCCGAATCCAATTCGTCCCGGGGACGTAAGGTTCGGGTTGAGCGCCGTAATCCACACTCGTCCCGGGTTGTCCCCGAGCAAGCCTCAAAGGAGAATTATGAAAGTTGCCAACCAACCTCGCCTGCGAAAAATGATCCCAGCATTTTTCATGTTAACTCTGCTGCTAATCACTTACGGCTCCGCTCGTATGCCGGTGAACGCCGGCGCGCCGGTCATTTCGCTGCTCGCCACGCAGAACCCCACGGAAGCGGAGAGTTATCGCAAGCTGGCAGCGGCGAAACGCAAGGCAGCGGTGAACGTACCCGCGAAGCGTGACTGCTACCTGGCCTGGGCGCGTTATTACGATTGTCTCGCAGCCAGGAGTGAAGCCGGAGACGGTCGAGACTGCGGCGCACAACCACCCGACTGCTAAACTCGCTGCCTTTCGCGGCATCGGATTTTATTACAGCTAATGAGCGTGGGGATCTGAACAACAATCCTCGTCCGTCGCGAGCGTGCACGGCAACTGGAAACGCCGCAGCTCATTGCAGTCGAGGGCTCGGAAGAGACGTTGCGAGGCGATCTTAATCAGCTCAGCGGTGGAGGTTCCTGGCGAGATGGCAGCAGGCGTCGGTTCCCAAAGAATCACTCGACCGTCTTCGCTCGCCGAGATGACGAAGCTGCCGTCGGCGCTATAGTCCGCGTCGTAAACCTCACCCTGATGCCCAACCAACGCTTCGCCCACCTTGCGCCACGTTTGCGTCTCGCGAACAAACACGCGCCGGTCACGGCTCGCTGAAACCAGCAACTGTCCGCGCGGATCGAAGTTGACCGAGTCGATATAGCCATGCTGATAGTCGTTACTCTTCTCGCCGCAACCCTGCTCGGGTAATGTTTGATCCGGCGTCCACTTCGACGCAATCAAGCGCCCCCAGGTATCGCCACTCCGCCGCCAAACTTTGGTCTGACAACTTTCGTTGCCCGTTACAATTGTCTGATCGTCGGGACTGAAACGAGCATCGCGCACTACGTTTTCGTCAGGCAAAGTTTGCAGCAACTTCCCCGTGTCCGTTTGCCAAATCTTTATGCTGTTGTCCCGGCTGGCAGTAACTATGAATTTGCCGTCGTGACTAAAGTTCGCGCTTTGCACAAAGTTCGCATGTCCGGATGACGGTCGCGGCGCGGGCGTGGTGGTCCCACCTGAACTGGGTGACGGTTGGCCCAGTCTTATTTTGGGTTCCCATTGGCCGTTTGCGCCGCGCTGCCAGATCCAGGCGGTATTGTCCTCGCTTCCGGTCAGAATCAAACTGCCATCAGGACTAAACACGGCGCTGCGGACAGACTTGAGGTGACCCTCCAGTTCAGCCACCGGATTCGCCCACGAGCCAACCTCATAAACACGCGCGATCTTGTCCTTGCACCCCGTCAAGACAAATTTGCTGTCGGGACTGAAGGCTACGCTCATCACAAAATTCTCGTGACGGATCGTGCTGGTATCGTAAAGGTTCTCGCGGTTCCAGATCACAGCCGTCTTATCTTCGCTGGCCGTCGCGATCCACTTACCGTCAGGACTAAATGCTGCTGCTCGAACCGGGCCAGTGTGTCCATGAAGAATTGCGCGCATGGGTGACGCCAGGGCCTTCTCTAGTTCCGCTCGCGCCGCCGTCGTCGGCATGATCTTGACGGCTTCGACCGCCAGCAGTAGTTCGAGTTCGGGGTCGGCTGCTTCCGCATGAGCACTCTTCGCCAGTTGGTTCGCCTTCTCGACGCGCTGTTGCGTTCGCAGTCCCTGGCGCCAGATGAATCCAAACACGACGATCAAAACCAGAAGCAGGACCAGCAGTCTCACTCCGACTCGCCAGAGCCGCGCCCGCCGGCGCTCACGAATTAGCCGGCGTCGCGCGCGCCAACTCACCACCGCGCGTGCGAGTACATCATGAAAAATCTCGTAACGCACCGGCTGCCCGGGAGCGCTGACAGTACGCAGAATGCGCATCTCGGGAGAACTGAGCCGGTTCAGCAGTCGTTCCACCTCGGTTTCATCAAGGTTTGCCCAGGACGCCAGCGCGGAAGCTTCCTGCGCGATCTTCGTACCCGAAGGCGTAACGAGGTAGCGTAACAACTCAGCGGTCATCTCACATTCAGCTTCCTTGAACTTGCCTAGTTGGGTGTCCAAATGGCTGCGCGCAATGTTTTCCGGGCCGCCGAGTTTTTCCAGTGTCGCTTTCCTGAGTTGCAGCGATTTCTCGCTTTGTTCCTGTTCCCATAGTCGACGCAGCACCATCTGCAGAAACGGAGTTTCGATTCGCGCATCCACGTCGCCATCGGCGGGCGCGCCTGAGATCTGGCCCTGGCCGGTAAATTCGAGGGTGACCTTGCCTGCTCTTAGCTGGTCCAAGAGCGCAGTTACCAACTCGGGTTCGATTGAGACGGGTTTTTGGCCGTCGGTCAGGCGACGGTTATATTCCGCGAGCGGTTTTTGAATAGCATCGGTTGCCGCCTGGCGATCGAGGTGTTCCAGGCGCAGCAGGTTGTTAAGCAGATTTGGGATGCGGCCCTGAAAGCGATCGAGTTTGCTCAGTCCGTCCTCACGCATCGAGAAGACAAAGCTGGCATCGACGTCCTGGCGGTTAATGGCCCGCGCCAATTCCACATCAAAGTTGTTTTCGCCCTGAGACTCCGGATGATAGAGAAAGTATTCCTCAAACTGATCGAGGATAAAGAAGATTGGACCACGCACCAGTGCGGCGCATCGCTGGATGAATTCATCGAGCGGCAGTTGCAGGTCGACGTCAACCGCGGTGGCGAGGTTTTGCCTCACTGCCGCGAGCACCTCAGACTTGAGGTTGGTAAGGAAGTTTTCGGCCTGCCAATTACGAAATGCCACCACAACCAGGCGCGGGGCTTGAGCTAATTGCGGTACGACTCCCGCCAACAACACGGAAGTTTTGCCCACGCCGCTGCCGCCGTAAAGTATGGTTAGCGACGCCGCGTATAAGTTTGAGACGATGATCTGCTGGTCGCGCTCGCGCCCGAAGAAGAATGCGCGGTCAGCTGCAGTGTAGGGCTGCAACCCGCGATAGGGACATGAACCCAGGGGCAGGTCGTCGGGCATGTGGAGCTTCCTTAGCTAGATGCCTGTGCGCGGAGTTGCCTGGCAAACTCATTGATGTCGACGTCATAGATCTTGACGCGCCGGGCGTTCCACAGTTCGACTTCAAGATCAGACGGGCGATATTGAATGGCCCAGGAGCGCAACTCCTCATCATCCTCGCGAGACTGTCCCCCCGAATCGGGAGGAGCGGTGCGCAAGTTTTTCAGTACCACTCGCAGATTCCAGTCGCGCAGTCCGTAGCCGAGAAACAGAAACTGGCGTTCGCGAAAATAGCGTATGAACTGCGCCGGCACGGCCGATTGGATGCGCGCGAGGAAGTCGACGTAGTCATCTTCCGTGATCACGTAGCTGTCCCACTTGGCTTGGGTGCGGTCCACGGTGCCGTGCATCTTGTAAATGACGGTGGTCTTCTCGAGGTCGATGAAAAGGCGGTTCGGCATGACGGCTTGCGGTTCGGCCGCACCGTGTTGCCACCACAATACCGAGGCCTCCACATCCTTGCGATCAGTGGGATGGACCACCAGGTCGTAAGGCTGGTTGGCTTCTTTGAACGCCCGTTCGATCAGGTCGTCGTAGTTGGTGGTGACGATTAACAAAGGAGACGTGGCCGCGACTTCCGCCAGGTAAGCGTGAATGTCGCACGGGACGAAATCATGATCGAAGACATCGTGCAGGCGTTCGCGCAGGCGGCGGCGGGCGCTGGTCTCGACGAAATAGGAGGAGACCTTGGCGAGGTCCATTAGGTCATGCTCATCGTGTGACGGGAAGCCGGTCTTGCTGGCGAGAAACTGGGCCAGTTCCCCGCCGCTCGGAAGAAAGCCACAAAGGCCGCCCGTCCACTTGGCATCAGCTGGTTGGCGTTTCCCGAAATTAACACCCGCTCCGAGAAACGGAATGATCTGGCCTTGCTTCATCACGTCGGCAATTTCGCCGTAAGGAGGTTCAATAGGCATGGAGGATGCTCCTCGATGTTTGGAAAACTTTTTGCTGCCTGGCTTGAGGAATCGGTCGCCGGTGATCACCTCAGGATGCTGGCTTTCCGCGAACCATGGCTGAGTTCGGCGGCCAGGGAAAATAACGTCAAACGCCAGGCATCGTTGAAGTGAAGTGCATTAACGAAGTTGAGATGATTCCCAGTGGCTTATACGCCTCACCGGCTAACGCTGTCAACATTGTCAAGACCTGGCGTCTGAATAGTTGTCATATCTCGAACATGGCCGGTGAGAACCGCCGAAAACACCGCATTTTGCGGGGAGTCGGTGGGCCGTTTTTGCCTTGCCATGACTCGACAGACCAACTATCATGGCCCGGTTGAAAACTGCCGCCATTATTTATGTCAAAATCGGGCAATGCTTTCATAACGTATGTTTTTGTTAAGGATCGGGCAGTTCCGAAAATTCGGGATGCCGTTAAGGAGTAGGTTTATTGTTTAGTGATCAGTTCCGCCGCGGAGAATCAGATAAGGGCAAGCTCACCGGGGTAAAAGGCTCCAAGCTGCTTTCAAATCTTTCGGGCGTCGCCTGGAAAGCATTCCAGTCGGTTAATAGTCGTCTGCCCGAAGGAGAGGCGATTAGTCCGAAGTGGGCTCCCGGCAAACTCTTGAAGTCTTACGAGCGCACCTCGCCGCCGCTTGGTTTCCCACGCGAAACCGATAGCCTTTGCCCGCGTTGCGTCAAGGAAGTTCGCGACGCCGTCATCAGTGGTGAAACGACCCTCGAGTCGTTGATGAACGAACACCCGGGTGAAATCAAAGCACAAATTGTTGAAGAGAACGGTGCGGTAGTCATGCGTAAGACTTGCCCGAAGCATGGCGAGTTTGTTGACGTGATGGCGACTGACCCGGCGTTTCTCGAGCGCATTGAGTCGCTCTTCTTTGGACGCGACTTCCGCGTCGCTGAAGACAAGCACGTCCATCATCACGGTACGTCAAACATTAAGTATGGTCGCGGCGCGGTGTTGACGGTGGACCTTACCAACCGCTGCAACATGATGTGCAACCCCTGCTTCATGGACGCCAACCAGGTTGGCTATGTTCACGAGCCGACCTACGAAGACACGAAAGCGATCCTCGATCGCGCGGTCTCGTTCAAGCCGAAGCGCCAGATCATCATTCTCTTCTCCGGCGGCGAGCCCACGCTGTCACCCTATTACCTCGAAGCCGTGGCCTACGCGAAGAAGGTCGGCTTCTACCGCATCCTGGCGGCGACGAACGGCATACGTTTCGCCGAGGACCTCGAGTTTTGCAAAGCGGCCAAGGCTGCGGGGCAACATGGTGTGTACCTGCAGTTTGACGGCGTCACTGAAGAGAAAAACAAACATCGCGGCGTCGGCAATTTGTTCGACGTTAAGCAACAAGCGATCGAGAACCTCGCGAGCGTCGGCATCAAAGTGACGCTGGTTACGACCATCGTCAACACCATCAACAACGACGGTATCGGCGCGATTGTAGACTTCGCTGCGAAGAACATCGACAAGGTGCAGACGATTGCGTTCCAGCCCGTTTCATTCACCGGCCGCGACGAGGACATCTCGGATGAGTTTCGCATCCAGCAGCGTTACACGCTCGCCGGCATGACCCACGATTTGAAAGACCAACTGCGCGGCCAACTTGAGCCCTTGCGCGACTGGTACCCGCTCTCGTCTTATTCCGCGTTCACCAGCGTGATGGACATGCTGCAAGGCGCCGACGCGCCCTGGGGTTGGTCATCGTGCAATTGCCATCCGAATTGCGGCATCTTCACACTAATGGTCGTGAACCGCCAGACCGGCGAGTTTAAGTCGCTGTTCGAGTTTTTCAACTACGAACAGTTTATGAAAGATGTCGCCACCATTACCGACACCGCGCGCGGCACCAAGCTTTCCTACGCGCAACTCGGCATGGCCATTATGCGAAACTTTAATCCGGAGCAGGCGCCGGCCGGCTTCCCAATTTCGCAGATTCTGAATCTCTTCAAACCGTCGTCTACCAACTCGAGTTCCGATCGCAACGATCGCATGAAGGCTGAGAAGGCCGAAGATCCTAATGACATTTGGCGCGTGCTCTGCGTCGAGGGCATGTGGTTTCAGGATCTCTTCAACTACGATTTTCGTCGTACCGAAATGTGCGTGATCCCTTACGGTACCCAGGAAGGTGAAATTTCCTTCTGCGCCTACAACACCGGCGTCGGCTGGCGGCAGATTATTGAGAACATGCACAAGACCGCGAACCTGGCCGAATGGTACCAGGAGAATGAACGTCACCCGGTCTACGCCGCGGGCCATAACGTCCCCGGCATCGCCAGGAAACACTCGCTCAGCTTGCCCATCATCCAGGCCGTACTCGCCGAGGACTCAGATGAGCAACCCGTGATGGTCTCGCCGTA
>JAVEEA010000123.1 GCA_030840675.1 Pyrinomonadaceae bacterium | reverse complement strand
GGTTCGGCCAACGCCGCTTCCGCAGCTTCAGCGCTGGGAAAAAATTCTTCGTAAGCAAGCAGGTGCCAAACTGTATCCCGGCCTTCACCCGTGACGGCGATAATGCGCAACAGGCCCAACCCGCTTTCAAGTTGAAAAATAAGATCGTCGCCAGGTGCAAATTGATGTGACATGGATTCTGCCTGAATGTTACGAAACGAGCGCTTGAACCGCAAAGCGCCCGCGTCTTCGCCGTTGCAAAGCTGTCAACGCAAACCTAAAATCGCCAGACGCAGATGAGCAAGTTCGATTCCCACAAAGACTACTACGAAATCCTTGGAGCGAGCGAAGGCACGAGCCCGCGCGATCTTGAGCGACTCTACAAGCGCATGGCCGCGCGCCACCATCCTGACAAAGGCGGGAGCGAAGCAGAAATGAAGACGCTCAATGAAGCCTACGCCGTCTTGAAAAATCGTGAGACCCGGGACGACTATGATTCGCAACGGGTAAATCGCGAAGTACACTTCGTACCGGTAGCGGCGCCGCCGGCTGCCGAGGTGGGTTTGTTGGGCCAGGGCTTGAGCGCTTTCTTTTGTCTTCTAATTGGTTTGTTCCTCCTGTTGCTGGTCCGCTTTCAGTGGATCTGGTTTCTCTGGCCGCTGGCAATTCTGGCCGCACTGGTAATTTTATTTGGCATCTTCATGGCTCGCGGTGCGGTGCGCGCGATGACGGCCTCGCTGCCATTCGCCGCCCCGCTTCGTGTGGGCGGACGCGTGCAGGAAGTCATTTTTTGGAGCGCTGTACTGGGCGGCGCCTATGGCGTCTATCTGTTGCTGACTGCCGTTTGAGGAACCGTTTCTATGAGCGTTACGGGACTGGATCTGATTTTTCTCGAGGTGAACAGCATTGAGGAGTCGCTCGCTTTTTACCAGGGTGTGCTGGGGTTCGCCGTCACCAAACACACGCCGGAGTCAGAGCCGCCGATGGCGACGGTGCAGGCCGGAGCTTTGCGAATTACGTTCGCCCAGCATCTGGAGACGATGTTGAAACGCGGACGCGGAGTGAGTCTGTTTCTCGGAGTTTCGGATGTGGACGAGTACTTCCGCGAGTTAAGCGAGCGTGGTGCGGAGTTGCGAGCGCCGCTGGATGAAGGTTGGGGCGGACGCTTCATCACCGTGCAAGACCCAGACCGCTATCGCCTTTTTTTCGTCCAATGGAATGAGTAAACCGGAGCGCTCCGAGCACTCGCCAAATAAACCACCTTCTGTTAATCTGTGTTTCACGCGTGGGATGACCTTGCACGCGTAGGCACCCGACCCAACGAACAATAAATCGCGAGAGTCGTCTCTGCTGGAAGCAATATGCAGTACGTCGAAAACCCACCTAACCCCTGGTTGTCCCACTCAGTGGAGTGGCTGGGCGAACCCCCGCAAACGAAACTGGAAGTCTTCGAGGAAACCGAGACTCGCAGGATAATCACTCACAACGACAGTCCGGACGTCGGCTTTGACTACACCGTCAACTGCTATCGCGGCTGCATCCATGGCTGCACTTATTGCTTCAGTCGGCCGACGCACGAGTATCTCGGTTACGGAGCCGGCACCGATTTCGATCGTAAGATTGTCGCCAAGGTAAACGCGCCCGCCCTCCTCCGCAAGGAGTTGATGAAGCCGTCCTGGAAGGGCGATGAGATTGTTTTTTCGTTCACTTCCGATCCGTATATTCCGCTTGAGGCCAATTACAAACTCACCCGGCAATGTCTGGAAGTTTGCGCCGAGTTTCGCCAGCCGATCGGAATCATCACGAAGTCCGCGTTGATTCGCCGAGACATCGATCTGCTGCAGCAGTTGACGCGACATGGGCGACTTGCGGTTTTCTTCACCATTCCCTTTACCGATCGCGAAGTTGCACGTGCGGTGGAACCTTACGCGCCGTTACCGGAAGCTCGTTTTCATGCGATGGCCGATCTGGCCGCCGCCGGCATCACGGTCGGAATTGGCATCGCGCCCGTCATTCCCGGACTCAGCACCGAACTGCCAGTACTCTTGAAACGCGCGAAGGAGTCAGGCGCGACTCTCGCTTTCATTAACATGTTGCGTTTGCCGGGCAGTGTCGCGCCTTACTTTGAAGAACGCCTGCGCGAGACACTGCCAACCAAGGCGAACCGGGTCATCAATAGAATCCTGGAAGCGCGTGGCGGTAAGATGAATTCAAGCGTCTTTGGCGAACGCATGCGCGGCAAGGGTGAGTATTGGGCGGCGACTGAACGGCTGTTCCGAATTCACTCCGAGCGCCTGGGCTTCAACAAGACGAAGCGACATCCTGCCAAAAGCGAAACCACTTTTCGTCGTCCGACCGCACAAGCTAACTTGTTCAGCTAACAATTTCAAACGCGAGTAATTTCAAACGCGAGTAATTTTTAAGTCGCGAACTTCTTTGGAGTGCGCCGACTTGGCGGCGCTTTGGTCGAACTGACGAAAGGAAATCGAAGCAAGTGAACTACAGCCGAGGTTAAAAGCCGCGCCGGGCCGCCGCACTCCCGAGAGAGAGACAGATCTTCCTCGTTTTAACTATAATGGGCGCGCCACCCGCTACCGTCCGAGCACATCCCCAGGAGGCTCCAGCATGATTTTGATCAGACACGTGATCCGCGACCGTGAACCTTATTCCCTGAACGCGTCTGCTACGGTCCAGGACGCCGCGGAATTTATGGCGGCGCGAAATATCGGCGCCGTCTGCGTGCTCGACGATGCGGGAAAACTGCTGGGTGTTTTTTCCGAGCGCGACGTCCTTCGTCGCGTGGTGGTTAAGCATCGCGACCCCGCAACAGTGAAGGTAGGTGACGTCACCAGTGAACTGCGCGCGGTGATCAATTGCGACGAAACCCCGCACCAGGCGCTGGAGCGAATGGAATTAATCGGAACGCGTCACCTGCCCGTGGTTGATGGTGAACGTTGGGTCGGCATGCTCTCGATCCGCGACCTGTTGCGAGTTGAACTCGGCGAACAGGGCGACGAGATCAAACTACTGCATGAATATATCCAACACTGAAGCAGCCTGGGAGAAGGAGACGAGCAACGGAAAAGGGGACTAACTGACGTTTGACTATTTCGACGTGCACAGGGGCACCAGATCGACATGAAGCGCATAATACTTTCAACCCTCGTATTACTTTTTTTGGTGGCGTTAGCTTGCCAGCGTCAGCCGGCGCGAGGACGCGGGACCGGCGAGGTGGAGACAACCTCGCCGGCTGCTGTTCCCGGTCAAAGCAGCACGCCGGTCAGTTTTCGTGTGGAGACGGTGATTGCAAATCTGGAGGTGCCCTGGTCCATCGTGTGGACGCCTGATGGCCGGATGCTGTTCACCGAGCGTGCCGGGCGTGTACGCGTTTTTGAGAACGGAAAGCTGCGGCCCGAACCGCTGTTTACGGTGCCCGATGTCGAGCCCAGCGGCGAGAGCGGACTGATGAGCATTGCGCTGCATCCGCAGTTTGCCGCCAACCACTTCATTTATCTTTCCTACGCTTACAAGAGTGACGGGCAGCAGGTTCGCGTCGTCCGTTTTCGCGAAGCAGGCGGTACGCTCAACGATCGCAAGGTAATTATTGAGGGTATTCCCGCGGCGCAGTATCACGCGGGCTGCCGCCTGCGTTTTGGTCCCGATGCGAAGCTATACGTCACGACGGGTGATGCCACGCGTCGCGAACTTGCACAGCAACTCAATTCGCTAGCCGGCAAAACCCTGCGACTGAATGACGATGGCAGCGTACCCGGCGACAATCCCTTCGTGGGCCAGGCCAACGTGCGGCCCGAGATTTGGTCATACGGTCACCGCAATTCGCAGGGCCTGGACTTTCAATCCGGCACGGGCCTCATGTTTCAAACGGAGCATGGACCAAGCGGCTTCGACGGTCCCGGTGGCGGAGATGAGTTTAATCTCGTCGAGCGTGGTAAAAATTACGGCTGGCCGGTCATACATCACACCCAGACGCATGAAGGAATGGAATCACCACTGCTGGAGTACACGCCTGCCTGCGCTCCGGCTAGCGGCACGTTTTATCGTGGTTCGCAGTTTCCACAGTTTCGTGGGAACTTCTTTTTCGGTTGCCTCCGTGGCACGCGCTTGATTCGAGTTGTGCTTGACGGTAGGAGAGTTGTGACTCAGGAAAATCTGCTGGCGGGAAAGTATGGGCGGATTCGGGATGTCGCCGAGGGTCCTGACGGTTATCTCTACTTTTCAACGTCCAATCGTGATGGTCGCGGCACCCCCGCGAGCGACGACGATCGGATTATTCGGTTGGTGCCCGTTAAGTGATCGCTTGACTGAGTTGCGCGTTCCGAAATCAAAAAAGCGAAAGTTGCAAATGAGAGTCGAAACGAAAAATCTCGTGTTCGGAAAGGTCACGTTAGCCATTAACATCTGCGTTCTGATGCTCACCTGTGGCGTAATAGCTTCAGCGCAGTCTGGCCGCAGCGGCATGCGCGGTTACGTTGCCTTCTCAGATTTATCTTATAACGACGTGGCTGAACGCAAGGTGCACGCATTGATCGAGTTGCGGCGCTCCGCCGCCGACAAGAACCGGGTAGCAACGAAAACCGACGAACACGGTTCGTTCGATTTAGGATCCGTATCGCCGGGTGAATATACTTTGCGAATATCTTCGCCGGGTTATCGCGTTTACGAAACGGAGATTTATTTACCGTCGGACTTCATTGGTAACCTGGCGGTGATGTTGAAGAAACAGAAACCCTGATCGCCAGCGTGGACGGGACGGTCACAAGGAGAACGGATGAGCACCGCGGAGAAGCAGACGAGCGTGAACGAAGCGATACCCGAGCAGGAATGGCAGGTGCGCGTCGATTTGGCGGCCGCTTATCGTCTGGTGGCGCACTATGGTTGGGACGATCTGATCTTTACACACCTCTCCGCACGCGTGCCGGGACCGGACCACCACTTTCTAATCAACCCTTATGGCATGATGTTTGACGAGATCACCGCGTCGAGCCTGGTGAAAATAAATCTGCAGGGCGAGATCGTGGCGCCTTCGCCGCATTTCATAAATCCCGCGGGCTTCACGATTCATAGCGCCGTGCACGCAGCGCGCGCTGACGCACTCTGCGTGATGCACCTCCATACCGATTACGGCATCGCCGTCTCCGCGCAAGCGCAAGGACTTTTGCCCATCTCGCAACAGTCGTTGTTTGCCCTCTCTTCGTTGGCCTATCACGAATACGAAGGACTGGCGCTCAACCAAGACGAGAAGGCCCGCCTGGTTGCTGACCTGGGCGACAAGTCAAACATGATTCTTCGTAATCACGGTTTGCTGACGGTAGGAAGAACAGCGGCGGAAGCGTTTCTCGCGATGTACATGCTGGAAAGGGCGTGCCGAATTC
>JAVEEA010000100.1 GCA_030840675.1 Pyrinomonadaceae bacterium | reverse complement strand
ACTGACAAGGCCGGGGTCGCCAATGAACGTTGGGGGTCTGGAGTTGCAGTCGGCGACTACGACAATGACGGCCGTCCTGATTTGTACGTGACCAATTTCGGCGTCTCGCGTCTTTACCACAACCACGGCAACGGAAGTTTCTCCGACGTGGCTGAAAAGCTGGGGGTCGCGCGCAAGGGCTGGAGCACGGGCGCGAGTTGGGGCGATTACGACGGCGACGGGCGACTCGATCTTTTCGTCCCCGGTTACGCCGAAATCGATCTCAACAACTTGCCTCCGAGTCCGAGCGAAGCTGGCAAGCCCGGCGGCGCGGGTCAGAATTTTTGCCAGTTTCGCGGCGTGGCGGTGATGTGTGGTCCACGCGGTCTCAAGGGTGAAGGCGACACGCTCTATCATCAAAAAGCGGACGGCAGTTTTGAAGATGTCAGCGTGCGCGCAGGTGTTAACGACGCGCAGGGGTATTACGGTTTCAGTTCCGCGTTCGTTCACGCTGACGACGACAAGTTGCTCGACTTGATTGTAGTCAACGACTCGACGCCGAAGCTGCTTTACCTCAACAAGGGCGACGGCACGTTTGAAGAAGTTGGTTACCCCTCGGGTGTGGCGCTGAATGAAAACGGACGCGAGCAGGCGGGTATGGGCCTGGCGATAGGTGACTACGATAACGACGGCCGCGTCGATTTTCATATCACGAATTTCTCCGACGACTCGAACGTGCTTTACCATAACGACGGCGAGGGAAATTTTACCGACGTCACGTTCCAGGCCGGTCTGGGTGAAGAGAGTATTCCCTTTCTCGGTTGGGGCACGAGCTTTCTGGATTTCGATAACGACGGCTGGCAGGATCTCTTCGTCGTCAACGGTCACGTCTACCCGCTGGTTGATTTCAACCAGTGGGGCACGAGCTTCGCGGAGCAACCGCTATTGTTTCGCAATCTGAAGAACGGAAAATTTCAACGCGTCGGCGCCCCGCCGGGAAATGCGTTGGCGAGCGCGTGGTCCAGTCGCGGTCTGGCGGTTGGCGATCTCGATGGCGATGGGCGGCTGGACCTGGTGATTAATAATCTTGACTCGCAGCCCGCGGTCTTGCGAAACGTGGTTGCGGCCGGCGGTCACTGGCTTAACCTCCGGCTCGTCGGTGATCCGGCAAGGAAGTCACCGCGCGATGCGATCGGCAGCATCGCGTACTTGACTACCGGCAGGATTAGACAAAGACTCGATGTGATCAGCGGCGCTGTTTTTTGTTCACAAAATGATCTGACCGCGCACTTCGGTCTCGGGGCCGCTACGAAAGTCGATAGACTTGAAATTCAGTGGTCCAATGGCGCCATTGAAGCCTTTCCCGTTAGTGAAATCGACAAGACGCTAACGATCAACCAGGGAAAGGGAACCAGCAGGTAGCCTCCTAATTTGTAGGGGCGTCCCTCGGTGAACGCGCTGGTTCAAAAGTGAGAAGACGGCTCTGCCCCCCTCGACTGGAGCTTTAAGTTTTGCGACGACTTGACCTCAGAAAGACACAAGCGGCCCGCCTTAACACCATCCGCGATATCAATCGGCAGATAGTTTTGAACTACGTGCGTGAGCGTGAACCGATTTCACGCGCAGAGATCGCGCGCGAGACCGAGCTGCAGCGGTCGACTATTTCCGTGATCGTCGAAGCACTCACGGCGGAGGGTCTGGTGGAAGAAGTTGGCGAAGGCGAATCCACTGGGGGACGGCGGCCAACGCTACTGCGACTGCGAACCAAGGAGGCGATCGCGCTGGGCATCGCCATCACTCCGAGCGTTACTACCATCGCGACGAGCGATCTGGCCGGCCGCATCGTCGAACAAAGAGATTTTCCCACCGACCCGGATCCTGACAACACCCTGCGCGATGTAGTCTCCCTGGTACAGGAATTCTCGCTTAAGAATAGAGGGTCAATTGAAGGAGTCGGCGTGAGCTTGCCGGGCCTGGTTGATCCGGCGACTGGGACAGCCGTGTATGTTCCTTTTTTCAAGTGGCGTGATATCCCAATCTCGCGAATTATCTCCAACGCGGTCGGACTGCCGGTAATCATCGACAACGACGCGAACGCGGTGGCTCTCGCCGAACTGTGGTTTGGCCGACCCGAGGTTAGCGATGCGCGCGATTTTATTTTGGTACTCGTCGCCGAGGGCGTCGGTACCGGTATCATTTTTGACGGCCAGGTTTATCGCGGACAACGTGGCGCGGCGGGTGAGTTTGGGCACATGGTCATCGGCACGCAGGCGCCAGTGGCATGTTCGTGCGGCAATTTTGATTGCTGGGAAGCGTTTTCTTCGGAGGGCGCTGCCGTTGCTCGTTACCGCAAGTTGTCTGGCGAAGACAATGCGTCGCCTTTTGGCTTCCGCGAAATAGTTGACTGGGCGATCGCGGGAGACGAAAGCGCGCGCGCGGCGTTGATCGAGACTGCACATTATCTCGGAGTGGGAATTTCAAATCTCGTGGTTGGCTTCAGTCCGGAGGCGGTGGTGGTGGGCGGCGAGATAGCGCGCGCCTGGCCACTGGTCGAAAGTGCACTCAAGGAAACCATCGAACATAGCATTCGGCGGGGCCTGCCTTCGGCAAGAATCCTGCCCTCGACGCTGGGTGAAACGCCCGTTGTCAGAGGCGCTCTAAGCCTGGTGCTCGCCAGCAAGTTTGCCGCAGCCTTCGCCGCTTGAAACTGGTGTGGTGCCGCGCGTCGTCACGGCAGGCAACCAGCAGTTCAGAGTTCAGCCCTCAGGTTGTTCCTCTAAGGATCAGGAAGCTAGAGCTTGAAATTCGGAACGTCTCGACGGGAGTTGTCATCCGGCTTTTTTCGTTCCCAAATATGTCTAAAAAACAAATAACTGTCGCGCCGTCCGGAAAAGGGTTGACAGGCTCCTGAAACTATATTAAATACTTCGTTCGTTTAGACAACAAACTGTCAAACACTAGTTCTGTTGCGCTTTTCGCTTTCTTCGCAAGCGCCGGAACCGTAGTCGCCCCCGAGCCAAAGCCGCAGTTCGCTTCGGCCCAACCTTCAAGCAGTGACTTAATAGCCGAGCCACCTTTGCCTGGGAACAGGTACGAGTGCTCCTCCACCTTCGACCGCAGACGAGGACTACAACATGACAAAGCGACACACGGTGCGACTCCTTTCCCTCGGCCTGATGATCCTGGCGTTCGGGATCTCAGCGCTGGCTCAGAGTAATAAGGGAACCGTGGTCGGGACCGTTAAGGATCCCAACGAGGCTTTGGTGACTACGGCGAAGGTGACCGTCACCAATCGAGCGACCGGCGAGAGTCGGGATGCCACTACCGGCGACGACGGCACTTACGTGGTTTCAAATCTTGAACCGGGACGCTACCGGGTTACCGTGGAAGCGCCGGGTTTTCAAACCGTCGTCTTTGAAGATGTGACGGTGGAAACTAACGCGCGTCTGCCGCTCGACGTGAAATTCGCGACGATCACCGGCGGGGCCGGAACCGTGACAATTACCGCGGACGCGGCGCCAGTTACCGAGAGCGAAACAAGCGTGCGTGGCGACGTGATCACTGGTAAGCAAGTTACCGACTTGCCAATAGCGCAACGCAACTTCACTTTGCTGGCTACGCTTTCACCTGGCGTTACGCGCCCGTTCGTTGGCGTGATCGGCGGCGGTGGTAATTTTGAGTCAGGCGGCAATCCGGTCGGCACATCGACTGAGTCCACGCGCTTTCGCGAGTCGGGCGGTTCAGTACTGGTAGTAAACGGCGCACGGCCGACGAACAACAACTTCACGCTCGACGGTACCGACAATAACGAAGGACAGTTTGGCCAGATTGGCATTTACCCGCCGCCCGACGCGGTTTCGGAGTTTAAGATTGAGACAAGCGTGGCGCCGGCCGAGGGCGGCCGTGCCGGTGGCGGTATTATCAACACAACCACAAAGTCCGGCGGCAATCACGTGCATGGCACGCTCTACGAGTTTTACCAGGGACGCGTTGCCAGCGCGATCAGCCGGACGGAAAGGACGGTGCCGCTGCACCTGACCAATCGCAACACTCATCAATTCGGCGGCACGGCCGGCGGCCCACTCTTCCTGCCGCGCTTCGGCGAAGGCGGCTCATCTATTTATGACGGACGCAATCGCTCTTTCTGGTTTGGTTACTACGAAGGTCAGCGTAATGTGACCCCTTCGACGACTAACGACTTTGGTTTCGTGAGCGTGCCCACCGCGAAAATGCGAGTCGGCGATTTCAGCGAATTACTCCAGCCTGGCACCACCATGACCTACAACACCATCCTCGGTCCACGGGTTGCTCCCAGGGGAACGGTGTTCTGTGCGACCGGAAATCCCGCGCTCGGAAACGACATACGCAACTGCGGCCAAACCTTGTCGCCCGCCGGGCTCAACCTGCTGCAGGCGTTTCCGCTACCAACAGTGACCGGCAGAATCTTCGACAACTTCGCCACCAACCGAAAAGAGAAGTATAACCGCGACGGTTACGGCTTGCGGTTCGATCACGCGTTCACGAGTTCCGATTCAGTCTTCGTCGCCTACAGCAAAGACAAGAGTTCACGCGGCAGAGATAACAACTTTCCCATTGGCTCGTCGCCGACTGGCAAAGATCTGCCGTCAGGCTTCGGCGCCGGCAACGAGTTTGGTAACTCGCGCGGTCTGCGGCTCGGCGAAACGCATTCCTTCTCGCCCACCGTCATCAATGAGTTGCGCGTCGGCGCCACGCGCGTCGAGATTGGAATTTTCAATACCGGCGTCGGCGGCGCGCTCGGCTTCGATCCGCAAATCTCGGCCAGCCTCGGTATTCCCAACGCGAACGTTTGCGGTGAATGCACCGGCTCCGTCTTGCTGGGTATCGAAGAACCCTTCCAACAGGGACGGCAAAATCAACTGGAGTTCATCGGTGACGGCGGCCCCTTCTATTTCAAATCAAACAACTACAGCCTCGGCGACACGTTGACGTGGTCCCGCGGCGCGAGCACGTTTAAGTTTGGCGGCGACTTGCGAGTCAGGCAGAATAGCAACTTCGACGCCGGTCGCGCGGGTGCCATCAAAGGTCAGTATCAATACGGCACCGGGGCCGGTGGCTTTCTCTCCGGCAATTACAGCGGCATCAACATTGGCCCACGCGACGCAGGTTCCGGCGCCGCAAACCTCCTGCTCGGTTACGCCCCGGCTTTCGTCAGCCGCGGCACTCCCGGTACTCCGCCTTTCCTATCCAATAAAGAAATTTCGTTCTTTGGTCAGGACGACTGGAAAGTCAATCAAAGTTTGACGCTGAATCTCGGCATGCGATGGGATCTTTTCACGCAGTCAACGGAGCGGTTTGATAGCCAGTCAAATTACAACCCGACTACCGACACCTTGACGCGCGCCGGCGAAAGCGCACCCGGTGGGCGCGATCTCGTCAACAGCGATCGCAATAACTTTGGTCCCGCGGTTGGCTTTGCCTGGAGCGGTTTTAAGGACGACAAGACGGTGGTCCTGCGTGGTGGTTATGCCATCAAGTATGCGGTTGACACGCCCGGCATCCCGGGCATCCTGCAGGCCAATCCCCCGAGTGGCGCCGGCTATAGTTGCAGCATCGGACAGTATGGCACTGCCGGCTGTCCGCAACTGCCCGCGAACTTCAGTCTCGACAATGGCATTCCGCTCCCGCTTGTCTCGAACAATATCCAGCCGGGCCAAACCTTCACGGCGCCGGCAGGCGCACCCTTGATCTACGTCAATCCCGACATTAGTAACGAGATGTTTCATCAGTTTAACCTGACTGCGCAGTGGGAATTCGCGCCGAGCTGGTTGGCGGAAGTGGGTTATGTCGGCAGTCGCGGTCGCAATCTGCTGGTGGTCAGAAACATCGGCACCTCCGGTACCGGCTTTCCCGGCTCTCGACAAGTGACGACTCGCAGCTCTGTGCAGACAGTCGAGTACAACGGCAAGAGCTGGTACGACAGCCTCCAGTCGAAACTGGAACGACGTTTTTCGAAGGGCATGTCGCTTATTTCAAGTTACGTCTGGTCTCACGCGATGGACAATTCACCGGGGAACTTCTGCACCGGTGGTACTGGTCCGACAACCTGCGGCTACGCGAACCCATTGCGTCCCGAACTTGACAAGGGAAATGCCGACTTCGACGTGCGTCACCGGCTCAGCTTTGCGGCCGTTTGGGATCTTCCTTTTGGCAGGGACCGCCAATACGCCGGGAATGTTTCCCGCGCAGCTGACCTGATAATCGGCGGCTGGCAGTTGAATACGAACATTAATATCCAGAGTGGTCCGCCTTTCTCCGTCATGGCTAATGGCAGGCGCGCCGATGTCGTCGCGATTGGCGCAATCTGCCCGGAGATTGAGGGGCTGGGCCGATTGCCTGCCAAGACTTTAAATGGCCTGACATTTTGCCCCGCGGCACAACGCGTGTTCGCGTCTGATCCGGAATTCTCACCGACGCCGACCAACCCGCTCAGATTAAGCAATGTTCCGCGATACGGTAATCTGGGTCGGAACGCGCTTCGTGGCGCACGTCAGGAGTATGTGAACGCTTCGCTCTTCAAGAATATTCACATCGCCGAGACCGTCAGCGCCCAGTTGCGCGTGCAGGCTTACAACCTGTTCAATCACGTGAACGGCTTCCGGCCGCAAAACGATCTCAACAACTTGTTCTTTGGTATCGATACTGCCGAGCAGCGTCGGCGCCAACTGGAATTCGGCTTCCGCTTAATTTTCTAAGGAGGCCGCATTCCTCTGGTCCAACCCGTGGCGGGCATCCCATCTGCGGATGCTCGCCACTTTAATTTAGTTCGCGTTTGTCCGTTTGTTGGCCGGCTTGAAGTTGCATGGGAAAGTGGCTAGTTTGTCCGGCAGAGTTTGCTCCCCGCCATAAACCGTCTCTTGAGAACGCGATTCAGGGTCGCACCGGCAGCCTTATCTGAACTTTGTGATGAGCGCGCGCGCACTAAAATCAATTTTCCGTTCGTGTGGGTTGGCGCTCTGTTGCGGTTGCCTGCTGAGCGGTGCGCAAACGATCGCGGCGCAAACCGTGGCAGTGTCCAGCGACCAGGTCGCCGAGACAGTTGCGCGCTTGAAACTGGGCCAGCTTGGTGAGACTCAAAGTGCCTTGGCGCTGGGCCAGGTGCTGCTGAGCGAAGCGCGTTATCCTGAAGCGTACGAATTGTTCGCGGCTCTGCTCGAGCAGTTGCCACGTGAAGGAGTTGCCCTTTACGGCGCGTCGCTCGCTGCGTTCAATCTCGGACGGGCGGCGGAGGCCGAGCCACTCGCGCGCCACGCAGTTGAAATTTATCTTGCTCCGGTGAACGCTAACCTCTCAGCGTCTGTCTCGCCGGAGCAGCGCCGGCGAGGCGCTGATGCACTCGTGCTGCTCGCCGTGATTTTGGGATCGCGCGGCGCGGATAATGAAGCCTTGAAAGTTAGTGAGCGCGCGGTCGCACTGGCGCCGGCAAACTTCGACGCGCAGTTTACGCTTGGTCGGGCGCGCTACACTGTGGGCGACTCGGCCGCCGCTGTCCTTGCTTTCCGCGCCGCGCTCGCGCTGCTGCCCGGCGACGCCCGCACGCGGTTCTTCCTCGCCACCGCGCTGGAGGGTGCGGACAAACTGGACGAAGCCCTTTCGGTTTACCGCGAGTTGGTCGTGAGTCAACCGCGGGTAGCGAACGGTCACCTCGGTCTGGGCTCACTTTTACTTAAACGCGGCGGGGCGGAGACTGAAAAGGGAATTGCGGAATTGCAAACTGCCATTAGTCTTGATCCCAATCTTTATGAGGCCCAGGTCGGACTGGGCCGGGCACTGCTCAGTCAGAAGCGCGCCGAAGAGTCGCTCACACCTTTGCGGCGCGCGGCCGAACTTGCACCCACGAACCCTGAGCCGCACTACCAACTCGCGCTCGCTTACCGGCGTCTGGGTTTAACTGAAAAGGCCGCGGCGGAAACTGCAATCGTGAAGCGAATTCATGAAGCACGGCGCGGTGAGGCGGCGCCGAATGGTCGCGAGATACGGCCCGAACAGCAATGAGATATTTCCCGCGGCACAGCGAATATAAGTTTTCAACCTGGCCCTGTTGCCTGGCACTGTTGCTGGTCTGGCCCATGCTCGTCGCAAGTAGCGAAGTGAAGGCCGCGTTTTTTTCAGCTTCCGGTCAGGGACAAAAGACGACGACGCCGGCAGGTAATGAGGCGTTGATTCGTGAAGCCGCCACGTTGCTGGCGGCGGGACGACTGGACGAGGCGGAAGCAACGGCGCGTCGGGCGGTGGCGGCACAACCGCGCAGCGCGGCCGCGCGTTCCGTGTTAGGAGCCGTGCTCGATCAACGTGGCCGAACGCCGGACGCGGAACGCGAGTTTCGTGCAGCTTTGCGGCTCGACCCGAACAGCACCGTGGCCCTCACGAACCTCGGGGTACTGCTGGGGCGCAACGGTCGTTCGGATGAAGCTGTCAGTTCCTTCGAGCGCGTGCTTCGCCTGGCGCCTGAACACGCGCAGGCAACTTTCAATCTGGGCGCTCTCTATGCAGCCCGCAAGGAATATGTGCGCGCCATTCCGTTGTTGGAACGAGCGGCCGGCATCGGTAAGGACGGACCAGCTTCCAATGACATCGCTTTGCTGGTCACGCTCGGAAATGCGTACGCCCACGCCAACCGCGCCGCGGAGGCCGCGGTAATCTTTTCGCGAATTGAAACTCGGGCCGGTGATGACCCGCGCGTGCTGTTCACCCTCGGCCTCAGTGCGGCTGACGCCGGAGATTACGAACGCGCCGCCCGGCTGTTTACCCGGACCGACGGGCTGCGTCCGAACACATATGAAGTGCTCTACAATCTGGGCATCGCGTTATACAACCTCGATCGACTGGATGAAGCGCGTGCTGAATGGCAACGCGCCGCGACGCTCGCACCGGAGCAGCCGGAAGTTTTTTACCGGCTCGGCATGATTGCTTCGGCACGCGGCGAAAGTGAAAACGCACTCGGGTTGATGCAACGCGCCGTCAAGCTGCGACCGGTTTATCCCGAGGCGCACTTCATGATGGCCGAGGAGTTAGTTAAAAACGGTCGTGTCGATCGTGCCATTCCATTTTACGAGCTCGCTGTCAGCGAAGCGCCGGCGGAAGCGATCTATGCAATCCGGCTCGGCATCGCGCACTTTCGTAACCGTGCTTACGCGAAAGCCGACGAGATTTTTCGCGCCGCGCTCGCGCGTTTTCCCGAAAGCCCCCTGCTCTATTACCTGCTAGGCTACACGGCACGCGCCGAAGGTTTGTATGACGAAGCGGTGAAAGCCTTTTCACGCTCGTTGGAGTTGGAACCCAACAACGGCGCGGCACTCGCCAACCTTGGTTTCCTTGCCGGCGAGCGCGGGCAGACAGTCCCGGCTGAGAATTTTCTGCGACGCGCGATTGCGCTCGAGCCGGAGAACTATCCGGCGCACTACGATCTGGGACGCTTGCTGGTGCGGCTGAAACGCTACGACGAGGCGCTGCCAATTCTCCAGCGCGCCGTTAAGATGGAAACTAAAGATCCGGGCGTGCACTATCAACTGTTCATCACTTACTCGCGCTTGAAACGCAAGGATGACGCCGACCGCGAGTTGGTCCAGTTTAAGAGTCTGGAAGAAGCGCGCAAACGAAACGAGAGCGGCATGACGGACAAGGATGAGCTGCCGCCGCCGAAGGTAAGTGTCGGTTCACCGGGTGTGGTTAAAGATGAAAAGCCAAAGCGCTAGCGTACAGCAAGTCAGAGGTCGCGACGGGCGTCTAACCTCTGCATTGGCGCTGGTGCGCTCGGTGGTGCTGATCGCCTGCGCCGGGTTTTCCCTGGTCGCACAAAGCAGCATTCCAACTGTAACTAAAGTTGAGCCATCGTCGTGGTGGGCCGGGCACACAATTAATCCCGTGCGGTTGCTCGTGCGTGGCACAAATCTTAAGGGCGCACGCGTTTCGGCGCTGAAGCCGGCAACTTCAGTTTCGTCAGTGCTCGTGAACGCTAAAGGCACGTACCTTTTCGTCAACGTCACGATTAACCCCAAAGCCGCGCCCGGGTCTTACCCGCTTAGAGTCGTTACTGCTCAGGGCGACGCCACGATTCCGTTTCAAATCGAAGCGCCACTCGCACGCGCAACACACTTTCAGGGCATCACCACGGCAGATGTTATCTACCTGATCATGCCCGATCGTTTTAGCGATGGTGACCCGGCGAACAACGCGCCGGCAGGCTCACCCGCCGCCGCCAACGATCGTCGCAATCCACGTGGCTATCACGGCGGCGACCTGCGCGGAGTTATCAACCACCTTCCTTACTTGAAAGAACTGGGCGTCACCGCGCTCTGGCTGACTCCCTGGTACGACAACTGGAATGGAGTTAACGAGTGTGACCGGCCGTGGTGTCCCAACACTTACTATCACGGTTATCACGCGGTGGATTACTACGCCGTGGAAGATCATTTTGGCGACCTCGCAACGCTGCGCGAGTTGATCGAGAAGGCCCACGCGTCTGGTTTGAAAGTGATTCAGGATCAGGTTGCGAATCACGTCGGCTCGCGACATCCCTGGGTGCAGGATTCACCGCTTCCTGATTGGTTTCATGGCACGCTCGCCGCCCATACCGTCAACAAGTTTCGCAATAGTGCGCTGCTTTCTCCGCATGCGAACCAGGAAGAGTTTCGCAACACACTCGACGGTTGGTTCAATGACGACCTGCCGGACCTGAACCAGGAAGAGCCGGAGGTTGCGCGTTACGAGATACAAAACTCGCTGTGGTGGGTGGGTGCGACTGGGCTCGACGGGATTCGTCAGGATACGATCCAGTACATGCCCCGCGGTTTCATACGCGATCTCTCGAATGCATTGCACCGGCAGTACCCGCGGATGTGGATGGTGGGTGAAGTTTTCGAACGTGACGCGGCGCACACTTCTTTCTTCATCGGCGGTCACACCGGTTGGGACGGCGTTGATACCAAACTTGATTCAGTTTTTGATTTCCCGGTTTGGAATGCCTCGCTGTTGGCTTTCACGGGCAAGGCGCCGTTGCGCGGCTTGCGCGAACAGTTGAAGTATGACGCTCTTTATCCCGACCCGCTAAAGATCACAGCCTTTGCGAACAACCACGATACGCGGCGGTTCATGTCGCTTGACGGCGCGTCGCTCAGCGGCGCCATGATGCACGTTGCGTTCATGCTTAGCGTGCGCGGCATCCCGCAGCTTTACTACGGTGAAGAGCTCGCCATGGAAGGTAAGGATGATCCGGACAACCGGCGTGACTTTCCCGGCGGCTTTCCCGGCGATGCCCGCAACGCATTCACTTCCGCCGGGCGTGAGCCAAAAGAGCAAAAGATGTTTGAGTGGACGCGCGCCTGGATTCGGTTGCGAGCGGAACACTCGGCGGTGAGGCAGGGGCGTTTGATCGATCTGTTTTATGACGATGATACCTACTTGTTTGCCCGCCAGGACGGTACGGAGACTGTAATCATCGCGCTCAACCGGGCGGACAAGGAAAAGCAGGTAACTCTACCGGCGGGTGCGCTTGGTTTGCGAGCTGGAGTTGAATTCAGGAACTTGATTGGGACGTCAGGCGCCGGTCGCGTAGCGAATGGCAGCGCCACTCTGATCCTGGCTAAGAGTTCGGCATCAGCTCTGGTCGTGCGCTAGCTTGCGGCTGTGCCGTCTGATGTGTGGAAGTCTCTGACGACATGGAAGTGCACAACGGCGGGGCGGAGCGGTCACCGCACATTAGACGACTCAAACGTGGTAGCCCCTGAGTGATATCTACGATGAACTTTCCCAGAGCCAGCGGCGTTCTCCTGCACCCGACTTCTTTGCCGGGACCATACGGTGTTGGCGACCTGGGACCACAGGCGTATGCGTTCATCGATTTTCTCGCGGCAGCTGGACAAAACATCTGGCAGGTTTTGCCGCTTGGTCCAACCGGCTATGGCGACTCACCCTATGCCTGCTACTCGGCGTTTGCCGGCAACACGTTGCTCATTAGTCCGGACCTGCTCCTATCAGACGGTCTCCTGGTGGCGGCGGACCTCGCAGCGCTGCCGGCGTTCGTACCGGAACGCGTAGATTTCGCGGCTAGCCATGACTTCAAAGATTCGCTGCTGCGCCGCGCGTTTACCGTTTTCAAGCAAACGAATGATTCAGAACTGCGCTCAGCTTTCGCGGAATTTTGCGAACGCGAGGCTGCCTGGCTTGATGACTACGCGCTCTTTCGGGCGTTGAAAGATGCACATGAAGGCGTGGCTTGGAATGAATGGGAGCCGGCACTGGTGCGTAGGGAACCTGCCGCGCTTGAAGCGGCCGCTAGCAAACTCAGTGATCAGGTTGAGGCGCAAAAATTTTATCAGTTCCTTTTCTTTCGCCAGTGGTCCGCTCTCAAGGCACAGTGTCACCGGCGCGGTATCAAAGTGGTCGGCGACCTTCCCATCTTTGTGGCCCACGATTCAGCGGACGTTTGGACCAACCCGGATCAGTTTAAGCTGAATGACGACGGCACGCCGATCGTCGTTGCCGGCGTGCCGCCTGATTACTTCAGCGCCACCGGCCAGCTCTGGGGAAATCCACTCTACAACTGGGACCGCATGCGCGCCGACGGATTCAAATGGTGGCTGCGGCGCGTCCACGCGACTTTGCAAACGGTGGACATCGTGCGCATCGATCATTTTCGCGGCTTCGCGGCCTGCTGGGAGATTCCCGGCGGCGACACGACGGCGGAGCGTGGTCGTTGGGTCACAGCGCCGGGCCGGGAATTGTTCACGGCGATTCGCGCCGCGCTAGGAGAGTTGCCGATCATTGCCGAGGACCTTGGCGTGATCACGCCGGACGTTGAGGCGCTGCGTGATGACTTTGGTTTCCCGGGCATGCGCATCTTGCAATTCGGCTTCAGCAGTGACAGTAAAAATATGGATCTGCCGCACAACTATCATAAGAACGTGGTGGTCTATACCGGCACACACGACAATGATACCGCGGTCGGCTGGTGCTCGAGTGTGGCCGGCGCGGGTTCCACGCGTGACGCGAAACAGATCGAACGTGAACGAGAATTCTGTTTCAAATATCTGGGGACGGATGGCGACGAAATCCACTGGGACTTCATTCGTGCGGCCCTGGCCTCGGTCGCGAACACGGCGGTCGTGCCTTTGCAGGATGTGCTGGGCCTTGGGACAGAGGCGCGTATGAATCTGCCGAACAGCACTACGGGAAACTGGAGCTGGCGCGTGCGCGCTGAGCTGCTGACTGCTGATACCTCTGTCAGGTTGCGAGAACTGACGGAGGTTTATGGGAGGGCGGCGGACCTTGAGATCTAACGGCCAGGAACGGAAAATGTTTTCGCAAAGGAACGCAAAGGGGTTGAACTCTGAGCACTGCGCGAAAACCCTGGCATCCTACGCGTTAAAAATAATCCTCGCTTCGCTGATTGCCCTCGTTGGTGGTCAAGTCTCCTTTTCACAGAGCGCACCACAACTCCTCAAAGTTGATCCGCCCAGCTGGTGGGCCGGCAGTTCTCTCAATCCCTTGCGGCTGTTGCTGCGCGGCACAAGTCTCAAGGGCGCCCGCGTGCAGGTTGTCGGCCAGGGCTTGCGCCTGGTGGGCGTTCCTAAAACGAACGAGCGCGGCACCTATCTCTTCGTCGATGTAGCCATTGCCCCGCGTGCGACTCCCGGCCCGCGACAACTACGAGTCACCACGGCGAACGGCAGCGCCGCAGCGACGTTTGTCGTCCTGCCGGCGTTGAGTCGCAGCGGCCGCTTCCAGGGTTTCTCCCCCGCCGACGTCATGTACCTCGCGATGATTGACCGCTTCAGCGATGGCGATCCGTCTAACAACGATCCTCCGCAAGCGCGTGGTAGCTACGATCGCAGGAACAAGTTTTACTACCACGGCGGCGATCTGCAGGGCGTGATCGAGCGTCTTCCTTACTTAAAAGACCTGGGCATCACCGCTGTCTGGTTGACGCCCTGGTATGACAACTATGATCACCCGAACCAAATCGAATTGAAGGAAGGCAAACCCAGCACCGGCTTTCACGGTTACAACCCGCAGGACTTTTACGCGGTTGAGGAACACTTTGGCACGCTCGCGAAACTGCATGAACTGGTCGAGGCGGCGCATCGTTCGGGCATCAAGATCATTCAGGATGAGGTGGTGAACCACACTGGTCCATATCATCCCTGGGTTGACGATCCACCTACACCCACCTGGTTCAACGGCACCAGGGAGCACCATCTCAAGAACGTGTTTCAAACCTGGGTGCTGCACGATCCGCGACCGGATGAAACTTTAAAACGCGAAACCATGGAGGGCTGGTTCCTCGATTTTCTGCCGGACCTCAATCAAGAAGATCCGGAGGTGGCGCGTTACCTGATTCAAAATTCGCTCTGGTGGATTGGCACGACGGGACTCGACGGTATCCGCATGGACACCTGGCAGTATGTCCCGAACAGTTTCTGGCACGATTGGAACGCCGCGCTGAAACGGGAGTTTCCGAATTTCAAGGTAGTCGGTGAAGTGAAGGACGGCGACGTGGTCCATACGTCATTTTTTCAGGGAGGCCGCGTGCGTTTCGACGGAGTCGACTCGGGACTCGATTCGTTACTCGACTTCCCGTTGTTCTATCCGATTCGCCATGCGTTTGCCGCTGGGAAGAGTCTCGAGGAAATTCCGAAGACGCTTGCCAAAGATTATCTCTACAACCACCCTGACATGCTGGTGACGTTGCTCGGCGGCCATGACGATGGCCGGTTTATGAGTGAAAAAGGCGCGACGCTCGCGGGACTGAAGCTCGCGAACGCGTTTGTGTTGACGACGCGCGGCGTGCCGCAGCTTTACTACGGCGATGAGATTGCAATGACGGGCGACGACGAGCCGACCACCCGCGGTGATTTCCCCGGCGGCTTTCCCGGCGACCGGCGTGATGCATTTTCTTCTGCGGGACGGACCCGCGAAGAGGAGGATCTCTTCCAGTACATCCGAACACTGACGCGCCTGCGCAGCGAACTCGAACCGCTCAAGCACGGCGCGCTGATAAATCTTTACGTCGCCGAGCAGCAGTATGCGTATGCGCGAACGAGCGGCAACGACGCGGTCATAGTTGTTATCAACAATGATGCGAAAGAAGCAGATATAGAGTTTGAGGTTTTGCGCACTGGCTTGGAAAATCGCGCGGTTCTCATTGATCGTTTGGGGATAGCGAAAGACGCGCAAGTTGTTAACGGAAAATTGAAAGTAAAACTTCCTGGGCGGGCAGTGGCCGTGTTGGTGAAGAAATAGTCTGTGGCATCCGTAGCGTGTACTTGTTCACAAGAAGGTCAGAGTTCAATCTTCAGATTGTCCTCCGGTCGCCAGCCGTCAAGCTAAAGCTGGAACTCTGAACTTCTGGGCGGTCCCTAAAGCGGAGCATTGCTTTTTCAATAAATGAAGACGAAAGCATTTTCCGATCAGATCGCAATTGTCACCGGTGGCGGCACCGGCATTGGCCGCGCGTTCACGGAAGCGCTTGCAACTGGCGGCGCCAAGGTCGTGATTGCTTCGCGCCGCACTGATGTGTTGCGCCGCGGTGCGGACGAAATTAATAAGACGCTGGGCGCGGAACGTGTGTTCCCTTACGAGTTTGATATCCGCGATCGTGCGCAGGTGGACGAACTCGCGCGTGACGTGTTTGCGCGCTGGCACTCAATCGACATTCTGGTTAACAACTCCGGTCTGGCCGTGCCCGAGACTGTCACCGAGATCACGGATGAAGGTTGGGACAAGGTCCTGGAGACGAACCTCCGCGGCGTGATGCAGCTGGTGCGCGTGGTCCTGCCGCACATGCTGCAAAAAGATTTTGGTGACATCGTGAACGTCTCATCGCAAGCCGGCAAGCACGGCTATGCGGACGTGCCGGCTTATTGTGTTTCCAAGTTTGGACTGCTCGGTTACGCTGAAGCGTTGCGCGATGACGTGCGGAAGCGCGGTGCAAACATCCGCGTGTTTAATTTTTGTCCGGGACTGGTGGACGTGGAAAACACCGGGCCCGACCAATCGCCGCGCGCGGGTTTTGTTCACGTAGCGAATATGGCGCGCACCCTTATGTATGCGCTCTCGCTTGATCGCAACGTGGTTCTGGAAGATTTAAATATTTACGCGCGCTAGTTGAAAAACCATCTAGACGTAAGAGAACTGAGCGAGAAAAGCTGAAAACTTAAACGGCGACGGACTGGTGTCTGTGTGTCTTGCTGGTGAGAAAGTCTCCTTCCGGAAAGGACCGTAACAATGGAAAAACCACGCTTGAGCTTCTGGCAGATATGGAACATGAGCTTCGGCTTCCTCGGCATCCAGTTTGGATGGGGCTTGCAGATCGCCAACATGAGTCCGATCTATAAGTACCTGGGTGCGGAAGAGAGTACGCTTCCTTACCTTTGGCTTGCTGGTCCAATCACTGGCCTCATTGTGCAGCCCATAATCGGCTCAATGAGTGACCGTACGTGGAACCGCTTCGGCCGTCGCCGCCCGTTCTTTCTTGTCGGCGCGATCCTCGCCAGTACCGCACTCTTCTTCATGCCTAACTCCGGCACGATCTGGATGGCAGCCGGCCTGCTTTGGATACTCGACGCCAGTATCAACATCACCATGGAACCTTTCCGCGCTTTCGTTGCCGATAAACTCCCCGAGGAGCAGCGCACCCTCGGCTTCGTCATGCAAAGCTTTTTCATTGGCATAGGCCAGACGCTTGCCAATGCGTTGCCGATCATTCTTACAGCCGCCGGCGTAACCGGTGTGCTGGCTAGCGGTATCCCGGTGACAACTGACTATGCATTCAAGATTGGCGCCGTTGTATTCATTCTAGCGGTGGTGTGGACGGTGGCGACTACCAAGGAGTATCCGCCCGAAGACATGGCCGAGTTTGAGCGGATGAGGCGCGAGAGCCGCGGCGTGCTGGGTGGTTTTCGCGAAATTTTTTCCTCCATCAAGGAAATGCCAAAGACGATGAAGCAACTGGCCGTAGTTCAGTTCTTCACCTGGTTTGCGCTGCCATGTATGTGGCAGTTCTTTGGACTGGCGGTTGCGCGCCAGGCTTTCGGGGCCTCTGACGCCAGCGCGCCAGGATTCAAGGAAGGAACGGAATGGGGCGGTCTTTGCTTTGCCGTCTACAATATTGTTTGTTTTGCGATAGCCTTCCTGCTGCCTGCCTTTGCCAAAGCGACAAGCCGTAAGACCGTTCATGCCATCTCGCTCTTTTGCGGCGGGCTCGGTCTTCTGTCTGTTTATTTCATCCAAAACAAATACGGATTTTGGATCTCCATGGCCGGCGTTGGCATCGCGTGGGCGTCAATCCTTTCTATGCCTTATGTGATGCTCTCGACCGCCGTGCCGCCGCTGCGTATGGGAATCTACATGGGGGTCTTCAACCTGTTCATCGTGATCCCGCAGGTCGTGATGTCGTTCGTGATGCCACCGCTTATCAAGAACGCCATTGGCGACGACCCGGTCCGTATCGTTATGATCGGCGGAGGCAGCCTTGTGATTGCAGCGTTGTCTGTCTTCATCGTGGACGATAACCAAAAACCAGTCCCTATTCGCAGCGTGTTCGAAGCCGACGAACACGAACGACTGACTACAATGGGGACGGCCCAGCCGGTCCCCAGTACCGGGTTGATTGATGAGTCTTAAGAACTGTTTGACTCATGAAGTATCAACCCCGAAAAGAGGCTGCGCCAACCTGGGCTGAAGGATGACCGTGATGCGAGTACTGAAACTCACCAAAAGGATTTCATCCAGGCGTTTACCTAAGCAGCTCAAGCGATCATCTGGGATTGGTGTGCTGGGACTCGTACTCGCCCTCACGCTGGTCTCTTATCGCAGCACGGCCCAGCAACCGGCGCGCGATGTCTCGAGGGAACCGGCGCGTGCGACGCGCGACTGGGTGCGCGATGGCGTGATCTACGAGATCTATCCGCGCGCATTTTCGCCCCAGGGAGACTTCAACGGCATTACCGCGCGACTCGATGCGCTCAAGGAACTCGGCGTCAATATGCTCTGGTTGATGCCGATTCATCCGATCGGCCAGGAGAAGAAGAAGGGAACCATCGGCAGCCCCTACGCGGTGCGTGACTATTACGGCATTAATCCGGACTACGGCACGAAAGATGACCTCAAGAAGTTGATCGCCGGCGCACATCGACGCGGCATGAAAGTGATCATCGACATCGTCGCCAACCACACTTCGTGGGACAGTGTGATGATGAAGACACCGGAGTTTTATGAACACGACGCACAAGGCCGAATCACTTATCCGCATGACTGGAGTGACGTCGCGGAACTCAATTACAACAACCCGCGGTTGCGCCGTTATATGATCGACATGTTGAAGTATTGGATTCGCGAGTTTGATCTCGACGGTTTTCGTTGCGATGTTGCTGAAGAAGTGCCGACTGAGTTTTGGGAAACTGCGCGCGCGGAGCTGGACCAGCTCAAACCTGATATCGTAATGCTGGCTGAAGGACACAAAGCCGAACTGTTGCTGAAGGCTTTCGATTTCGATTACTCATGGCCGCTTCATGCGGCCTTAACGAATGTGCTACAGGGACGCGAGCCCGCCGGCGTCTTGCGTTCCGAATGGGAAAAGGAAGCTCGCGAGTGGCCGGTGGGCGCTTTGCACATGCGCTTCTCCGACAACCATGATGAGCGTCGCGCGCTCGCACGCTTTGGCGAACCCGCCGCGCTCGCTGCATCCGCGTTGATGTTTACGCTCGACGGCGTGCCGCTCATTTATAACGGGATGGAAGTCGGCGACACGACTGAATCCGGCGCCCCCGCGTTGTTTGAAAAGTTGCCGGTCTTCTGGCCCATCGCGGAAAGACGACCTGAGTTTCCACGCTTCTACAAACAGATGGGCGCGTTGCGGCGGGCCAGTGATGCATTGAGACGGGGAAGTCTGGAGTGGTTGCGGAACTCTGATGAAGCGCGGGTGGTGACTTACCTCCGCCGTACGGCGACTGAGGAAGTACTGGTGGCAATCAATCTTTCCAGTCAGCCGTTCTTTGGTTCAGTTGAAGTTGCCGGCGACGGGTTTAGTGACGTAACCCCGGAGGTTGGCCCACCACTGCCGCCCGACGCGCCCGCGCCGGCGCAGGCCGCACGAAAACACACGGTAGGTCTGCCGAGCGTCGCGCTTGCCGCGTGGGGTTATCGCATCTACCGGCGCGCGTCGAAGTAATTCGTTGGGAGCGCGGGCGCCGCGCCGGCGGTGAAACCTCAAGGGCGGGCGAGGGCGACCGCGCTCCCAGGGAAATGAGTGCGCTTAAGGCGAGCTTGCGGGACTGCCGGCTGAACTTTCGCGCGCTTTGCGTACGGTAGTAAACCGACTTGCTCCAGGGCTCGCGACGCTTCCGGGTTGCGCATAAACCATTTCCAGACGTTTCCCGTGCGGGCATTTTCCGCACTCAGCAGGATTATACCGACGTTAATCCCCACCACATCCGTATCAACCCAGCCGGTGTTTGGGTTGAACGCATCGACAAAACCATATTTTCCATAAACTCGCTCGCCATACTTTTCCTTCATCGCTCGCAACGCCGCAGTCGAGAGTTCAGGCGTAAACATAAGCGAGCCGCCGGCCGCGGACGGGACGACGCTGCCGTCGATTTCAGGTGCGCGCGGTGGCCCACCCCAGGCGAGATAACCCTGCGCGCTGTCGGAAGCCGTAATGCCCCAGATGTTTGGACCATACGCGGGAAAGTCGTGCGCGAGGTTCAGGCAGAACGCGCGGTGCGCCAGGGTGGCATTGGTTGAGTTTTCGAAGTAGTCGATACGATCGCCGCTGGTCTCCCGACGGTTGCGATAGTCAATCCACGCGTGCGCGTATTGATGCATGAAGAGCGGGACGCCGATGGTGGTGAAATAAATATAACCCTGATAGCGATAGCGATCGCGCCACAGTGCGTACCAGGACGCGGCAGAAATTGCATGCGACGGCGATCCGATCGCGAGCAGATAAAGAATCGTGTCCTCGCTGTAGGTGTCCCAGCGAGGTTTCAGAAAACCGGTTTCGGGTTTCCACCCGTGGGCGAGGAGTCGGGGATGGCCGTTGAGCATCCAGCGAAAATCCACTCGCTGGTAAATTCCGGTAGCGAGCCTGACAATCTCCCGGTCTTCACGGAAACACTGGCGCACGGTTAACACGCCGCCGAGAAGTAACGCGGTATCGATTGAGGAAACCTCACTCTGCCAGCGCCGTTGGCCTGACTTCGCGTCCAGCCAATGATAGAACCAGCCGTGTTCCTGAAACGCGCGGTTTGCGAAAAAGCGCAACGTGTTGCGTGCGCGCTCACGCGCCTCGTTCGGTTTTGTCCAACCTCGCTCGGCGGCAATGCATAGCCCGGTCAAACCAAAACCGGTTGCGGCAATGCT
>JAVEEA010000088.1 GCA_030840675.1 Pyrinomonadaceae bacterium | reverse complement strand
AGATTGCAAGACAAGTTGCAATCCGCTCAGGAATCCGGTCCGTGGAATTGAAATGATTGAAAAGGCCCTTGCACTAAAGTAGTATTCGCGCGTACCGCCTGGTTCTTCGTCCGTGGCTGCCTTGTTTGTGGTTCCCGCCGCCGTTTCGGTCCGTTACGAGCTTCAAGGGCAACTGCGCAACTCGCTGCTGGTGCACGAATCCGCGCCAATGATCGGAAAAACAGTTTCACATTATCGTATCCTTGAACCCCTCGGCGAGGGTGGCATGGGGACTGTCTATCTGGCCGAAGATACTCACCTCGGCCGGCGCGTGGCTATCAAGTTTCCCTCGGTGAATTCTGATTCCCATGATTATCGCGCGCGCTTTCTGCGCGAAGCCCGAGCCGTTTCAGAACTGAGCCACCCTTCGATTGCCACGCTCTTTGATTATGGCGAGACTGACGAGGGTCGACCGTTTTTGGTTATGGAACTGGCGCGTGGTCGCCCGCTCACCGACCTGATGCAGAACGGCGAACTGAGCCTCCAGCGCGCGGTCGCGATTGTGATGGAGATAGCCGCGGCTTTGATCGAGGCCCACGCGCGCGGCGTCATTCATCGCGACGTCAAGCCTTCCAACATCATGATCGACGACTCCGGTCAGGTGAAGGTGCTTGATTTCGGACTCGCCAAACAACTCAACAAGGAATTCGTCGGCAGTGCCGCACCTGAGGCACGGACACTGCTCTCTACCGAAACTCGCAGTGGTGTCGTGCTGGGAACGCCGGCGTATCTTTCCCCGGAACAAGCAACCGGCGCGGCGGTTGACGGCCGCAGCGATCTGTTCGCGCTCGGCACGTTGCTTTACGAGGCAATCACCGGCCGCACACCTTTCGCTGGTAATAGTTTCATCGAGATCGCGGCGAACGTGCTGCACGTCGATCCGCCGCCGCCGTCGAAGTACAACAGCGCGATCCCTCGCGAACTCGATTTCATCGTGGCCAAGGCGCTGGCTAAGAAGCCGAACAAGCGCTACCAGTCAGCCAGAGAAATGATCGCCGACTTGAACGCCGTGAAGGAGCAGCTTGAAGACGCTACCGGGCAGACCTTGATAAAGCGCACGTCACCGTCGCTGCTCGCGGGTCACAGTCGCACCCTGAACAACTTTTCCCAGATGCTGCAGCGGCCGCGGATTCCGATCTCCTATATTCTCATCGGCGCGCTGGCCTTGATCGTTACCGCAGTAGTCGCTGTTCGTCTTATGCGCCCGGCGCCGCATATGGCCCCGCCTGAAGCCCAGCGCTGGTACGAGATCGGCACCAACGCGTTTCGCGACGGCGCCTATTACCAGGCCAGCCAGGCGCTGCAGCGAGCGATAACCGCCGACGAAGGTTTTATACTGGCCCACGCGCGGCTGGCCGAAGCTTTGGTGGAACTGGACTACGCCGATCGGGCCAAGGACGAACTGTTGCACGTCAATGCCGCGAACCGTGCGACGCTATCGAGTCTCGACTCACTTTTTCTCGACGCCATCACGGCCACCGCGCGCCACGATTTTCCGAAAGCTGTCGACCTCTACCGGCAGATTGTCAGTCAGGTTTCGGATGGGGACAAAGCTTACGCCCTGGTCGACCTGGGACGCGCCTACGAAAACAACAACGACGCCAAGAGCGCTATTCAGAGTTACCAGGAGGCCAGCGAGCGAAACTCGCAATATGCGACCGCTTATTTGCGCCTCGGAATTCTCTATGGACAACAGGGAGATTTGGCTGCCGCCTTACCTTCTTTCGATCGTGCCGAGTCGATCTATCAGGCGCTTGGTAGTTTGGAAGGCCGGGCCGAGGTCATCTTCCAGCGCGGCGCGCTGCTGAACAAGCGAAACAAACTTGCCGAAGCGAAGGCCCAGTTGGAACAGGCTCTCGCCCTCGCGCGTGCCAGCGACAACAAGTCGCAAACGATCAAGACGTTGCTGCAGTTGTGCAGTGTCGCTTTTGATGGTGGTGAAACCGTCCGCTCAACCGAGTATGCGCAGGAAGCCGTCGGTTTGGCCCAACGAAACGGTATGGAAAACCTTAGCGCACAGGCGTTGGTTGACCTTGGCAATTCGTTTCTGGTGAGCGGCAAAATTGCGCAAGGGGAAAAGTATCTGGTCCAGGCGCTTGACTCGGCGCAGCGTTCCAAGGCCCAGCGTACCGAAGCGCGAGTGCGTGTTTCGCTGGCCGGCATTCAGGTAGATCCGGACGATGCCGTCCGCTACCTCGAACCGGCGCTCGCGTTTTACCAGCAGGGCGGATATCGCTCCGAGACGTTTTACTGCCTTGTGTTGCTCGCGCGGGCAAACCTGCAAAAAGGGGACTCCCAGGCGGCAGGGAAAGGCCACGAACAGTTGCTGCAGCTGGCTCAGCAGTCCAACGATCAAACGTTGCTCGCACTCGCGCACGCTGAACGAGGTTCGGCGCTGGTGCGTGAAGAGAAGTTTTCCGAGGCGATGGACCACCTGGACCAGGCCCATGCGATCTATGCGGCCCAGGGTGTGCAGCGCAGCATTGGTTATAACCTGGTGACGCGCAGCTCGGCGTTGTGGCAACTGGGCCGTTACGACGAGGCCCAGGCACTGTTGACGCAGGCGTCGACTATTGCCGAGAAACCCGGCGGTGAGTTGAAACGTTTGTCGATTGAAGCGCAACTCACGCTCGCCGAGATCGCCTTGAGTCAGCGTCGCTTCCCCGATGCTCAGGCGCGGGCGCAGTCAATTTTGACCGCGGTCGGTGATGAATTTAAGAGCGCCGCGCTGGACGCGAAGCTGGTGCTGGTGGCGGCCGAGACCCAGTCAGGCGGAAGAAGCGGTAACCTACAGACTGCGTTGCAGACGCTCGAACTTGCCAGTCAGTATCACGATCCGGCCCAGCTGGCGACCGCCCAATTCAGACTCGCGGCAGCCGCCTTAGCCACCGGCAATTCACCTACCGCCCTCGACAATGCCAGGCAGGCAGCCGACGCATTCATGCGCCTCGATCGACCAGCTTCGGGCTGGCCGGCGTTGCTGGTCGCCGCTCAAGCGACCAAAAACACAGGCGACAAAAACGCCGCCCAGGAGTATGCTACGCGGGCAAGCGATACGCTTTTCAGACTCGAGCAGCGCTGGGGCAAGGATTACTTTGATAGTTACCTGCACCGGCCGGATATTCAGAAGCTGCGAAAAGAGTTAGACCAATTTTAAGGCTGGCGCGTAGCCGCAGGCGATGGTTTTCGACCCAGTAAAGCCAGCGCGATCGGCCGTCAGTTTTCCATCACCAACAGAAGAGAGACGAAGGCCTGTTCTGCTCCCTTCCACCCCAGACAGAGGAGACAAACCATGCGTCACTTACGTTTTCTGATCATTGCCCTAGCCGCGATTTGTGTGCTGGCTCTGGGCGCATCCGCTCTGGTTAATGGACCAGCCAGCCCAGTGCCAGGCGACGACATCATTATCAAGGGAGGCTCACTGGAAGTTCAATGCGGCTTCAACCACGGCAACGATTGTTTGGGTACTAATGACAGTACCGGAAAGTACAAACACAAACAGTCCGGCAAACACATCATGCAGGTGGTAGTGAAAGACAGCGGCGGCGGGCAGCTGTCGAATAATAACTTCGACAAAGACCACCAGCCGACGATCACCATTACTTACAGATAGTCTGTAGCGGCGTCCCTCCGTGGTCGCCTGGGCGGTTGGCGTTGTTCAACTTTGCAGACGGGGGCGTCCACGGAGAGACGCCCGTAGACTTAGCCTCCCAGCTTTGCTTTAACGATCTCGCTGACCGTGCGGCCGTCGGCGTTCCTGCCGCTCAACGCCGCCTGCACCGCTTTCATCACCTTGCCCATATCCTTGACCGAGCTGGCGCCGGTTTCAGAAATCGCGGCAGCAACTGCCGCTTCGATCTCTGCGCGCGGTGCTGACTGCGGGAGGTAACTTTCGATTACCGCGATCTCGGTTTTTTCCTTTGCGGCTAACTCAGGCCGGCCGCCTTTTTCATACTGCTCGACCGAATCGTGACGCTGTTTCACCAGCGTGCGCAGCAGCTTCATCATTTCCTCGTCGTCCAGTTCGCCGCCTTTCTCGATCTCGCGGTTCATTATCGCGGCCTTGACCATGCGCAAGGTTGAAGTGCGCGGCGCATCCTGGGCTTTCATCGAAGCCGTTAGATCAGAAATGATCTGTTGTTTGAGACTCATGAATTTTATTTTCCTCCGCTCACAATATACCCCACGCGCTAAATGCAGCGGCGCAAAAGGGCACTCCAAACAGGCAACTCAGGGTATGAATTCAGGGATGTTTAGATCACCAAGTGCCCGATTGCGTTTGAGCAACTTCAGCAACTCCGAAGCCAGCAGGCGGTGGCCCATGTGGTTCGGGTGGATGCGCTCACCAAACCAACCTTCGTTTGAGGGATAGGCTTCCTCGGTTAACTCGCGCAACTCCAGGAAAGGAATATTCTCGCGACGCATCGTCGCGCCCAAGGCGGCGCGGTATTCCAACATCGAGTCGGCCTCCGGCGCCTCCGCGGAATGATCACGATACGGCGCGGCGATGACGATAGCAGGCGCCCCCTGGGTGCGTGCCAGCGCGACGATTGCCAGCAGGTTTTCGAGGTACTCCGTTTGCGAAACACGCGCGACTGGGCGCGGCCGAGTCTGGTTTGTTTGCCGGTCGGCTTCCCGAGCGCGCAACCAGTGTGTCGCGTGCGCAAATGCCTGGCTGTGATCCACCAGCCAGCGCACGCTGACCGCCGGCCAGTTTGTCTTAATCGCTTCGCGATCGGGAGTATCGCTCAGGCTGGCGTCGTTCCAGCCAAAGCTGACAGTCAACAGGTCGGGTGCAAGCTTATTGAGGTCGCGCCGCAGCCATGCGAGTCCCTGGTGCGAGGTATAACCCGGCACGGCCATCGTCACCACCTCGATCGTCCGCCCGGGATTCGCCGCGCGCAACTGCTGCTCCAGCAGCATCGGATAAGGGAGCCACTCGCGATCGTATTCGGTGGGCTTGTCAGGCCAGACAACCGGCACGCGGTAACCAAAAGTGACTGAGTCGCCGAGGCAAACAATGCGAACGGTTCCCAGCTGCTTCGGCGGCAGGGAGCCGGATGAAGTCTGCGCGCGCATGTGGTCCGCGTTGGTTGAAAGCACGGTGAAGTCCCAGACCGCCTGATCCAGATTCGGTTTCAAGCGCCACAACAAGAGTGGGTCGCCCTCAAAGATGCCGGCGTGTGCGCTGTCCGCGACCTGCGCTCTCTGCTGCGTGGTGAGTACAAATAGATCGAGACTCGCAACGTGCGTCATCGTCAGTCGCGTGCCGACTTCAA
>JAVEEA010000073.1 GCA_030840675.1 Pyrinomonadaceae bacterium | reverse complement strand
GTTCTGATTGGCTCCGCGGTCCTGGTCTTCGCGCTTACGGTTATTTACGGTCTTATTAAACCCGTGTTTGCGGGCGCTCCCTGGTCAGGGATTCCTTTTACGATCCTGGCGGGAACGCTGCTTACCGTCGGCTTGATCGCGATCGCTCGATTCGCGAGCGCGCGAGTCGCAAGTTTCTTCGTGAGTTTCCTCGCCGTGCAATGCGTCCTTAACGCCCTGCTCGACCTCAAGACTGTCTTCTTCCTGTCGTCGCCGTTTGCGCCGTCAGTTCCTACGGACGCCGTGAACATGGCAAACGCTACGGGCGTTCCGGCCATCGCGTGGTCCGTGATCTGGATTGCGATCGCGTTTGGCATTCTCGCGCTGGCGATGCGCTCTTACATCGCGGGCAAGCAGCAACCGCTGCTGCTGAACAGTCCGCTGGATCCGATCCCCGTTTTCAATACCACCGCGACCAACAGCGACCAGCTACGCTAGCCCATCGCGCAAAGAAAAAGAGCGCTGACGGTTCAGCGCCCTCTCCTCCCCGGTGTTTGATTCTGTCCTTAAAAAATAAGTCGCGCCTGCAACTGGAACATGCGCGGTGGGTCGATGTTTGCAAACGCGGGAATCGCGTTCGTGGTCGTGCCTACGTTGCCGACAAACTGGCCGAACGAAGGATCGGGCGTCGCGCCATTCCCGTAAGTCGTGACTCCGCGGGCCAGGAAGTTGCCGTGGTTGAAAATATTGAAGCCTTCCAAGCGCAGCAGCAGCCGAGTGCGTTCCGAGAGCCTGATCCGGTTCTCGACAAAGATGGCCACGTCGGACGTCGCCGTCCCGCGAAACACCGACTTGCTGATAACGCTGCCGTTGATGACGGGACGATCGTTGTTCGCGCCGTCGCCATTGTTATCAACGCCGGTGGTCGCGTTGAACGGACGCGCGGACGCGAGCTGCGTTAACGTGCCCGCCGTAAAGTTGTACGGAAACTTGTAAGTGACCGTGATGACCGCGCGATGACGTTGATCGACTACGCTCGTTCCGCGTTCCACTTCGCCAAGCTGCGAGAGGTGGCTCTCGTTAGGTCCGATGCCGTTGCCGTCGGGTTCGCTGGTGTTAGTCGCGTGCGACAACGTGTAGCTCAGCGCCGCGTACAACTTGCTGTGGCCGCGATAGCTGAAGTTTGTTTGCAACCCGTTGTAATCGGCGACGCCGAGGTTCGTCAACACATTGACCTGACGCACGCCGCCATTGACGGGCAGGATTGGACGAGTGATATTCGCCGCGGCCACGGTTCTAACCTGTCCCGGCGCCGTGCGAAAGAAAGGCGTCGGCGCATTCAAGTCCACCGTGCGATCGATGCCGCGTAAGCGCTGGCGCACGTAGTCGCCGCCAATGAACAGCCCTTTCACCACCTCACGCTCCGCACCAATCGACACCACCTGGCTGCGCGGGTTCACTAACTGGTCCGGGTAATTCGGCAGCAAATCGAAGTTCAGACCATACTTGGCAAACTGTGCGCGGTAGAAATCGCGCAGGCCCGCGCGAATGGTGATGTCGCGCGCCGGCAACTGATTGGCGGGCACGGTCCGCGGATCAACGTTCACCGGGACGCAGGTGAGACAAGTGGGGAAGCCGGTTTGACCCAGGGTCGCGGTGTAGGTAGTCAATCCGTCCAGGCCGGTGACCAGATATCCGGCCACTGCGTTGGACCGAATCTGCGTGTAGTAACTCCCGTAGCCGCCGCGAATCGACGTGCGCGCGTCGCCACCCGGGTGCCAGCCGAAGCCGAGCCGCGGCGCAAAGTTTTTCTTGGCGTCAGTCAACGTCTGACGATCGTAGCGCAAGCCAAGGTCCACTGTAAGATCGCTGCGCACCTTGATGCTGTCCTGTACGAACCCGCTCAGGAGCCACTGCGACAGATCGTAGCTGTTAATACCGAAGTCGATCGGCTGGGTGTAATTCTGTACGTCGCCAAGTGTCAACGAACCAAACGGCGCCGTCGTCGTGTTCTTGAAAGTAAACGTTCCCAGGATCGCCGTGCCCGGTTCGCTGCCAGTGCCGCCGGAGCGGTGATGAATCACGCTGCCGCCGAAGCGTAAATAGTTCTTGCCAAGCGACCATGACACCGTATCGCCAAACTGTATCTGATGACTAAAAA
The DNA here is from genome assembly GCA_030840675.1 of Pyrinomonadaceae bacterium. Taxonomy (GTDB): domain Bacteria; phylum Acidobacteriota; class Blastocatellia; order Pyrinomonadales; family Pyrinomonadaceae; genus PSRF01. The sequence continues at coordinate 4,855 of JAVEEA010000073.1, read as the reverse complement.
CGTCAGACGCGCGCGACTGTCCAATCGTGAACGGCACTGCGCCGGCGCGCGTGTAGGTTGTCGAAAGCGTTTGGGCTTCCCAAAGCGTGACCGGATCGCCGTGCAGGTAGGCAAAGCGCGCTTCGTTGAGCAGCGTCGGGCTGATGACCGAGGTGTGATTGACTTGAGCGGTCCAGGCCCGTCGCGAATATCTGCGCGCCACACTGGGAGCGCTCGTACCGCCGACGGCGTCCTGCGGGTTGTCGTCGGAAAAACGATCGACGTTAAAACGGAACATCAGGGTTTGGTTTGACGTGAGCCGGTGGTCCACCCGGGCATCGAAGAGAAACTGGCGATAGTGGCCCGTGTAGTCAAGGTGACCATCAGCCGGCAACACGAAGGACGGCAGCGTTGTCGAGAGAAACGTGGTGCGGTTCTGTCGCGTGTAATCACCGGTGGCGAAGAAGAAGGTCTTGTCCTTAATGATTGGCCCACCAAACGAACCCGAGACCTGGTTGAGCGCGTCGGGAATGTCGACCGGGTTGATTGCCTGGAGCGTACTGGGCGTAACACAGGTCGGCACGGACGGCGGACAGAAACCGCTGGTGGAAAATTTCTTTGCCTGCCAACCACCGCCGGGACGAACCAACAGCAGTCCTTCACCATGATATTCGTTGGTGCCGGACTTGGTGACGATGTTCAGCGCCGGGCCGGAGGTCCAGCCAAACTCGGACGAGAAGGCGTTCGAGAGAATTGTGATTTCCTGGATCGCGCCGATGGGGACAGTCGCAATTGCTGTCTGCCGGCCCCAGCCTTCATCGTTGTTCGCACCATCAAGCGTGAACGTGGTGGCACGGCGAGAGCCGACGCCAGTGATGAAGTAGGTTGAATTAACAAAGAGGTCGCCAGTCCCCTTTCCCTGGCGAAAGGCAGAGTTGAGGAGCGGCAAGGTCGAGGACTTGCGGCCGAGGATGGGCGTCTCATCAATGCGCGGGCTGTCGAGCGGGAGACCAATCTGCGGGTTTGATCGCACGCCGCCCGCAGTACCAAAGACGATGACCTCTGCTTTCTCGGAACCGACGAGCAGCGTCACTCTCACGGTCGCGGTCTCGCCTGAGCGCAAAGTAATCTCTCTGCTTTCTTCGTTACCAAATCCCGCCCCAGACACACGGACCGTATAGGTGCCCGTTAGCGAGAGTGCGGAAAACGTTGCGCTGCCGTCGGTTCCCGAGACAGTGTCGCGTACCGCGCCGGTCGCGTTGTTGGTGACCGAAACTTTGGCGTCCTTAACCAGCGCCGCGTTTTGATCGACCACGACGACAATCATCGAAGCCGTGTTGGGCGACTGCGCCGCGCCGATGAGCGTCGACGCTGAAAGGAAAGCCGCCAGGGCGAGGAGCAGCAGAGGCAAGCGGAACGAATTCATGGCTATCACTTCGAACACCTCTTCGTTTGTTTGGAGTAACTGGTAACTCGGTTTCTGGCCCTGAGCGAATCGGTGGAGGTCGCTATGCTGACTGATTGCTCAGGACTACGAAACGCCGGATTGTACGAGCCAGCGAGAATTACTACCAAGGCTCGTAGCGGAGGCGGCGAGCCCGATAGTTTCCACACCGTCGCTACCGCGCTCCGCCGGGTATTGCGTACAATCCTGCCATGAAAACAATCATCTTTCTTTTCCTGTTGTCGACGATTCTGCTCGCGGCTGAAGACACACGAAAGCCCGACGACTGTTCCTGGGAAAACAAGAGTAAGGCGCGCAAGTCAGTGAAGACGCGTACTGTGGAAAGCGGCAAGCACTACCGCAACTTTAACGACGGGAAACCGATCACGATAGCCGAGTGGTACAAGCTCACTTGTTCGCTGGACGCGAAAGTTCCCGATCCTATTCCCGCGGACGCGCCTATCGAAGGTGCGGAAACGATCCGCGTGAAGCTGCGCGGCTATCTGCTGGGAGCGCACTTTGAAAGAGAAGGCGACCACGACATGCAGGCGGAGCTGGCTGCGGGCCCCGAATGGAAGGGCGATCACGTGCTGCTCGAACTTGCGCCGGGCGCGGAATATTGTGACGCGCGCCATGACCTTTGGCAGCTCGTTCGGAAAGATGGCTGCCAGACTGATCAGTGCATCATGCGAAAACCGGTGGAGGTTATTGTGACCGGCTACCTGCTGGTAGGTGGCGCGCAGGGGTCGAAGAATTATTGTCAAGCGCCGAGCACGCGCGGCATGAAGAAGGGTAACGAAGGCAGCATGCTTCGTGGCAGCTGGCGTCTGCAACCAGTGTTTGCTGTTCAGAAGGCGTGAAGGAAAACGTGGCGCTTAACGCAGCGCGGAGACTACCTGTTCCAGCACGAGATGAACCCTCGAGAGCAGCATGGGACTCGTGGCTGAAAGCGTGAGGCTAGCCAACAACATCGCCGGCGGTATCCAAACCAATAATTTTTTGAAGGCGTCGTAACGCGAACCAGCGCGCTGGTCCGCGGCCGCGAGTGCCAGCAGCCGGCGCACGCGCGACTTGATGCCTTTCGTTTCTTCGTCACCCAACAGGAAAACTCCTGCCGGCATCGTCGGGCGCGTTCCCTGAGGAATGTTTCGGGCAATCTTCACGAGCGCTGAGGCGAGATCCAACGCCACGCTATTTCCCTGGCGCGCGGCGTTCTCGTCGGCTGCTTCTTCCGACGCCTCCGACCACGCCTGGTCCAGCCCGCGGCCGCTGGGAATGATCAGCAAAGCGTCGCGACAGGCCTGCAACAAGCCACGCTTCAAATTGTCGCGCGCAGTAAGGTGTCCGTTTTCGTGGGCCACTGCCGCTGCGATCTCTTCCGGTCCAAGCAGCTTCAAGACCTGACTCGCAATGAAGAGCCGCGGTCGCAGAAAGCCAACGATGGCGATGAGCGGAAAGGTGTGCTCAATCTGGTACGCTTCGATCTCAATGTCCGCCACTTGAATGGGCTTGCCTTCTCGCAACCAATCCGCCATTAGCCTCGTCGTCGCGCGGTGCGTCGCCAGTCCGCGATAGAGCGAAACTGCGATCCCCGTGGCTGAGACTAATGCCAGCAGTGCTAGTTTGAAACTAACTCCTTCCGAGGTGTGCCGTGGCTCATAGGCAAGATACGACGGGATTAGCAGGAGTGCGACTGATAGAAATGCCAGCAACGCGGGCAGGGTCCGCAGGGAAAACAATAGCCGCGCGCGCGACGCTGCCGTCCAACCACTGGTCAGCTTACCGCCGGCGCGCCAAAGCCCGGCAAGGGCCAGCGACGCCAGACTATTGAAAGTCAGCAACGCGGCCAGTAGCAATGCGAGTCCCAGAAGTTCGAACATCAAACAGGCCTTTTTTTCAAGTTGGGAGTTTCGGTTCTAGCGCCGCAACTCTTTGCGCTTCTCTTTGATGAGACGGTCGAGTTCATCGAGCAACTCGCGATCTCTTTCGCTCACGGCGTCAACAATACACGCCAGCACTGGTTGCACCGCGTCGGCGTGGCCCAGCAAACCTTCAATCACATCTTCCCTGATCCCCTGTTCCAGTTCAGCGGGTGAAACGGCGGGCAGGTAAACAAACGCGCGTCCGTCCTTGCGTCGCGTCAGCAGTTTCTTTTTGAACAGACGATCGAGGGTGGTCATCAGCGTTGTGTAGGCGACGCTCTCTCCGAACGCCAGGTAGACGTCGCGTACGCTGACTTCTTCACGTCGCCAGATTTCATCGAGCACCTGAAGCTCGAGTTTGCCCAGTGCCTGGGAAACCACTTCGCGTGGCCGCTTAAATCCCCGCAAAAGAAACCTTGCCGTTTTCATATGGCGCATTGTTGAGCACGAACAGAACTCCTGTCAACCACCACCTTCCCGGAAGTTTTACGTTGCGAGACTCTGGAATCTTCGCGCTCTCCGCGGCTACAGAATTTCGTAACGCAACGAACGTTGAGGATTCGCAAAGAACGCAAGTGGGGCTTGCATCCACCTACAAACCGTTCCAAAGTCATTCGTTCAAAAAGGTCGTATCTCCTCGGCCTAAGCCTCACGAAATGCGAAGTTTACGCCCCTAAAAAGTATGACGATTCGATGGAGATTTGATGCAACGAAACGAGTGACTTTGGTATCTTATAGTCGGTTGTTTGATGCGAATATGTAAGTTCAGTAGCTACCCCGGTAGCTGCCTTTTGGTTCCCGGAAAATCGGGAAACAACTAATCCCCTGACAGCGTTGCTTTCGATCAAGACCTTGGTGCAAGGATTACCTTTCAACTGTGTCTACTTATTTGAGGAGATTAAAAATGAAATTTGTTAGCAAGTCTTCCCTGACCCTGATTGCAATACTGGCTGTTATTTTCTCGGCTTCCACGCTCTCTTTCGCCAAGCATACGGAGAGCAATTTCCCTAACATCAAGATCAGCAACTTTGGCCAAATGGACGAACGTTTTTATCGCGGAGCCCGGCCCAAGGATCGCGACTTCCAGGCGCTCGCGGCGCTCGGTGTTAAGACGATCATCGATTTAACTGACAACTCCAGAGAGTATGAGCAGCCCGCCGTTGAGGCAGCCGGACTGCGCTACGTCAACATTCCTATCGAGGACAAGAGCTACCCGAGCGCGGAGATCGTCAATGCGTTCCTGAAAGTGGTCGAGGATCCGGCGACGGGCAAGTTTTTCGTACACTGCGCGGGCGGCCGACATCGCACGGGAATCATGGCTGCCGTGTACCGCTTCAATCACGACCACTGGAACTTTGAACAAGCGTACGCGGAGATGTTGCAGTACGACTTCTACACCAGCAACGGTCATTGCAAGCAGAAGTACTTCATTCAGGACTACTTGAATCAGTACCATGCCACGCAAGCAGGCGCAGGTGTCGCTGTCGCCAACGGTCGCTAAACTAAACTA
>JAVEEA010000047.1 GCA_030840675.1 Pyrinomonadaceae bacterium | reverse complement strand
GACTAAATGCTATTGGCCCACGAGATTTGGTGGCGACGGTGGATCTTACCGATCAAAAAGCAGGCGAACGGATCGTGAGGTTGTCGCTGGATCGCGTGAAGATGGAGTTGCAGAACGACGTCCAGATTCAAAGCTTTGAACCAACCACGATTCCGATTAGGCTCGAAACGATCATCGAGGTGCCGTTGGAAGTCGAGGTTAAGTTTGAAGGTAGGTTGCCGGCGGATTATGAAGTTGTCAGCGTCAGCGTGAGTCCGGCGAGGATACGCTTGCGCGGACCTGCCGATCGCGTCAATGCCCTGCACAAGGCAACGACTGAAACGGTCTGGTTAGACGGACGGAAGGAGAGTTTCGATTTGGCGAATGTCGCTATTAACATTCCCGACCCCAAGATCGATATCATTGACTCGACTGTGAGTATTCATGTCGAGATTGGTCAAAAGAAGCGAGGCGATGTCCAGTTGAGGTCGCGTAGTGACGGCGAGGCGCCATTGCTGGCCGGCCTCCTCTCTACTCCCGATCGCCAGTAGTGCCGCGAGAATCGTGTTTTCATGAAAAGACTATTCGGAACGGACGGCATGCGCGGCGAGGCCGGAAAATTTCCTCTGGACCCGGCGACTCTTGAAATTGTGGGTGCTTCACTTGCCAACAGACTCGCGGCGAAACTTGGACGAACGCCGCTGCTGGTGATTGGTAGAGACACACGTGAGTCCGGGCAGTCGCTCGAACAATCGTTGCAGATCGGAGCGCGCCGCGCAGGTGCAGATTCTAAAGCAGTCGGTATTATGACCACGCCCGGCGTTGCCTATCTGACGCGTACGCTGCCCGCCGACGCCGGGGTAGTTATCAGCGCTTCTCATAACGCCTACCAGGACAATGGCATCAAGATCTTCGCCCCTTCCGGTCGCAAGCTCGACGACGAAACAGAGCGGCTAATCGAGCGTGATATTTTTTCTCAAAGCGAATACCCCGCGAGCGGCTCCGGCAAGTCTTCCGCATTTACACCCGTCGCTGAAGCCAATGAAATGCGCGCCCGCTACCTGGACTTCCTGGCCCGCGATATTAGTCGCGGCCTGTCTCTTAGCGGAATTCGGCTCGTGCTCGACTGTGCGAATGGCGCGGCTTCGACAATTGCACCGGAGTTATTCGAACGGCTGGGCGCCAACGTTGCGGTAATCAACAACACGCCTGACGGCCGCAACATCAATCTCGGCTGCGGCTCGCTACATACCGAAGCACTACAGCATGAAGTTGCTCGTCAGCAGGCGGACCTGGGCGTGGCTTTCGATGGCGACGCCGATCGCGCTTTGTTCGTTGACGCCCACGGACGATTAATTGACGGAGATGCGAGCCTATGGATCCTGGCACGCTATCTACGTGCGCGCCACGAGTTAAAACTAGATACTGTGGTCGCCACGGTCATGAGTAATCTCGGACTCGAGCTTGCATTTCAATCAGCGGGAATAAAATTGGTGCGTACGGATGTCGGCGACAAATACGTGTTGGAAGAACTGCTGCGGCTGGGCGCTAGTCTGGGAGGCGAGCAATCAGGTCACATAATTTTCCCGGAAATCAGTCTCGCGGGAGACGGCCTCATCACCACGATTGGCATACTGCAGGCCATGGCCGCGTCCAGCAAACCCCTGCACGACCTAACGGACGGTCTGCAGACGTTCCCGCAGATACTCATAAACGTCCCGGTTAAAGTTAAGCGGCCCTTCGCTGAAGTGCCGAAAATTCAAACTGCGGCTGATGAGTTGGAAGCCACCCTCGGTTCTCGCGGTCGCTTGCTTCTGCGTTACTCCGGGACCGAGTCGTTGGCACGAATCATGATCGAAGGTGAAAGCCAGTCAGAAATCGAGCAGCAGGCAGACGAACTGGCCAGCTTGATTCAAGAGGAACTGGGAGCATAGACCAGCCCCGATCGTAAAAATTTTACGTTCCGCTTTGAAATATTTACTTTGTTTTCGCGCGTGCGGGCGGGCTCATTTTCGGATCACTAAAACACTTTTCAACGATTCATAGGGGAATGGTTTTGTATGACGTCCCGCGCCGATCAGAATCTTGCACGGCACGCGCGTTGCGATGTATATTGTGGGGCAAGAAGAGGCGGTTGGTGAATCCTCCGTCTCAGTGGTTGCTGGGGTGAGGACAGTGACCACAAATATGGATAGGCGCGACGTACTCCCACGTTTGTCGCGCCTATCCGCTTTTTGTGGACCACTTTCTAAATCCGAAGTCAAAACCTAATGGCTCGCGTAACGGTGGCTGATCGTTCGTGCTGGTTGCGCGGCTTGCTAATCTACACTAGGCTCAAACGCACCGAGCGATCGCTGTCGCTTTGTTTCACCCAACGGGAGGAGCTTCGTATTGCCGCGTCTACCAGTCCGTACTCGAACTCTGCCTCACAAATATGAAATCACGATTGGCCGCGGCACGCTCCGCGACGTGGGTCAGGTTGCCCGCGACTGCCTCGGAGAACGGTCGCAACGTCTCGCGCTCATTTCCAATCGGAAAGTTTTCTCCTTGTATGGTCGTACGGTCATGGAGGTACTACAGGCGCAGAACTTTTCCGTTTCGTCGTGGTTAATTGACGAGGGCGAAAGTCAAAAATCGCTGCGCACGCTGGCAAGCGCGCTGCAGTTTCTTACCGATACTGGACTTCAACGCAGCGACGGCGTCGTCGCGCTCGGTGGCGGCGTTGTCGGCGACCTCGCAGGCTTTGCGGCTGCTGTCTACTTGCGTGGGGTACCATTGATCCAGGTGCCAACCACGTTGCTCGCCCAGGTCGATTCGTCTGTCGGCGGTAAGACCGGAGTGAATTTAGCTGCCGGAAAAAACCTGGTCGGAAGTTTTCACCAGCCTCAAGCCGTGGTGGTTGATCTCGAGACTCTGACTACTTTACCAAAACGCGAGTTGACTGCCGGCCTGTGCGAGTGTGTCAAGCAAGGAGCGGTCGGCAGCCGGAAACTCTTCAAACAAACCAACGACTTTCTGCTCGAATCCCGGTCGCCGGCGAACTTAACCTCTCCGCAACTGGAACAGCTGATCGCCGCCCATTGTGCTTTCAAGGCGGCAATCGTCTCCGGCGACGAGCGCGAGTCGCTTGTTCGCACTGATCGCCGCTCGCGCAAGATTCTAAACTTTGGCCACACCATTGCTCATGCGCTGGAGACCGTGACCAGCTATCGCAAGTTTCGGCATGGCGAAGCGGTGGGCCACGGAATGTTGGTTGCCGCGGAACTCTCGAAAAATTTAGGGCTGCTCGCGCAATCAGAGTTAGAATTGCTGCGCGAAGCAATCGAGCGGTGTGGCCCCTTGCCCTTTGCGGGCGACCTGGACGAGGGTGAACTAATCAAGGCGATCGCTCACGATAAGAAGCGCGCTGCTGGTCGGTTGCAATGGATACTGCTCGAGCGTATTGGCCGCCCGCGCATTTTAGACGGCGGCGACGTCAGCCCCGCACTCTTGCGACGGTCCCTTCGTGCAGCGTTCAAGAAACGGAAATAATTGTCGAACAGCTTATGAATACCGTGACACGCAAGTCTGAACTCGGCAGCGCCCGTCTAAAGTTCATGGTCGTCGTTGCCATCATTGCAATCGGTGTTTACTGCGGCTACCAATTCATTCCGGTCGAGTACGACGCGTATCAATTCCGGGATCTGATGCAACACGATGTCGACGCCGCGGTCGCGATGGGTAAGCCTGCTTCCTGGGTTCAAGATCAACTGATCAAGAGCGCCCCAGAATATGGTGTGCCCAATGATCTCACTATTAGCGCCTCGCAGCAGGACAATCGCGTGGAAGTAAGAGTGCAATACACCCAGGCAATAGAGTTTCCCTTATACGTTTACAACTACGAGTTTGATCACACAGCGAAGAGCGCAACGTTTTTGTCGGTCAAGTAATTTTTGGAGGTTGCGATCACGCTGGCGCGAGACAGATCAGAAGTCTGCGCGCTTTTCGTTCGCGCCCGAACTATCGCTGGGTCGTGTCGAGAAACGCTTTTAGTTTCCGTGAGCGGGAAGGATGACGCAGTTTACGCAACGCTTTCGCTTCTATCTGCCGAATACGTTCGCGTGTGACCGCGAAATGTTGACCCACTTCCTCGAGCGTGTGCTCCGATCCGGTGGTACCCAAACCAAAGCGCAGCTTGATTACTTTTTCCTCGCGCGGCGTCAAGGTCGCCAAAACTTCATCAGTTATTTCCCGCAAATTGGAAGCGACCACTGCGTCGGCGGGATTCAGAATTGACTTGTCTTCGATAAAGTCGCCCAGGTGTGAATCTTCCTCTTCGCCGATGGGAGTTTCGAGCGAGATGGGTTCCTGGGCAATCTTCAAAACCTTTCGCACTTTCGCGACCGGAATATCCATCTTTCCCGCAATCTCTTCGCTGGTCGGTTCGCGACCTAACTCCTGCACAAGTGAACGCGAGGTGCGAATAAGCTTGTTGATGGTTTCGATCATGTGGACCGGAATACGAATCGTGCGTGCCTGGTCCGCGATCGCGCGCGTGATAGCCTGGCGAATCCACCAGGTAGCGTAAGTGGAAAATTTATAACCGCGGCGCCATTCAAACTTGTCCACCGCCTTCATCAACCCGATGTTCCCTTCCTGAATCAAGTCCAAAAACTGCAAGCCACGATTCGTGTACTTCTTGGCAATAGAAACAACCAGACGCAGATTTGCCTCGACGAGTTCACGCTTCGCCTGGCCGGTCTGCTGTTCGCCGACGATGATTGCCTGTAGTGATCGTTTGATTTCTACCGGACTGACGTAGTGGTCGACCTCAACCTGGACCAGTCGCTTGCGGGCCGCCGCGACTCGGCGTTTGAAGTCTTTTTGGTCATCAACCCTGACGCGTTTCCGAGTCAGTTTTTCCGTGAGGCTTTCAATCTCGCGTTCAGCGTCACGCACTTCTTTTTGCACGCCGCGAATGGCATTGATCAAGCGTTGACGCGCACGTTCGGTAGTATTGAGACGACCTATCTCCTGGGCAATCTCCAGGCGCAAGCGCGCCACTTTCCGTCTTAGCCGCAGCAGCTTTAGGCTTTTCTTCCCGCGACTTAGCTTCTGTTCGTCCCTGAGCTTCTCCCATTCCTTCAAGCCCTGCTTGAAGAGTTTGCAAATGTTCTCGATGCCCTCGATGGTCCAGGCCTGATATTCTTCGGCCTTGTCCCGGTCGTCGTCGCCTGTCAACTCCGCCTGTTCGGCGAAGATTACTATTTCACGAATATTGGCCTTGCCGGTTTGCAACTGCTCACCAATCTTCAGTAACTCCTTGACGGCGATTGGCGAACGTGCGATCGCCTTTTGCGTTTTTTGCTGACCACGTTCGATGCGCTTGGCAATAGTCACTTCACCTTCGCGGGTCAGCAAAGGGACCACACCCATCTCGCGGAGGTACAAACGCACCGGGTCGTTTGTCTTTTCGAGTGTGCCGGCGGAGAGATTGAGTTCTACCTCCTCGCCAGACACTTCCTCTTCGTCGTCAATTACGACGCTGGCTGTCTGTTCGAGCAGTCGTTCGTCGGAATCACCAACGGGAATGTTAGAGCCTTCGAGTTTTTGCAGTACATCCTCAATGTCGTCGGGCGAAACGACACTGTCCGGCAACTCGCGGTTCAAATCGTCGAACGTGAGATATTTCTTGTCGCCCCCCAGCTCCAGCAGGCGATCCATCACATCGTCACGATCTTTATCTTCCACACTACTCAAGTTGCCTGCTCCACACTGCGATTCTAAATTACGCGGTGCACGTCGAGGGTTTTCACCACGGAAGGTCCGACCGGAGTCTTAAACTAACTGGCTGCAAATTACCAACCTGCGGCCTCTGCTCGCGGCAGTAAAGCGCTTCGGCGTCGCGACAAGTCAAGATGTTCGGTCGCGAGTTGATCGCAACGAGCGGTCTCTCCATTACGTTCCGCGGCCGCGAGTTCCGATCTTAATTCGCTGATGCGGCGATCCACATTCATTAACCGCAGCGCATTGAGGCAGCGCTCGGCGTTCAATTCTCTGGCGACGCCCGGGTCATCGTCCGCTTCGGTCGGCTCACCCATTAGCAGACCTGGTAACAGATCCGCACTGGGATCCCCTTCCGTCTCGCGGCTGAGAAAATCAAAGTCAACGGTTGACCCCCCCCGCGCTGCCTGAACCAAAGCGCGAAAGATTGGACCGGTAGCCAGGTCGTCGTAATCACCGGGTTCAAATTGCGCCACCACCGTGCGAAGCAAATTATCGTCGGCAATCAGTAACGCGAGCAATTGCATCTCCGCAACTGTTGGTTGCGTGGCGGCTCGCTGACCACGAGTCTCCGCCGCGCGAACTCCGCCAGTGTTCCCGCTTCGGATCGACTGCCAAAGTTCGCGCTTCGTAACCTCGTCGCTAACACGCAACGTGTCCATGGCGATCTCAAAATACTCGCGCTTTTGAATGCGACTATTGACAGCGCGAATAAACGGCAAGACCTCGTCAATCGCCGCTTCCTTGTCGGCGGGATTGCTCAGCTTGCGATCCTTCACCGCCTGATCAATCACAAATTGTATGTGCGATTGCGCCTCGCCACGTTGCTTTTGATACTCCGTAACACCGGACTTTCTGATGAACTCATCCGGATCTAAGCCATCCGGCAGCACCAGAATTTTCACTTCCAAATCTTCCGCGAGCAGCGTCACCAGCGCCTTCTTTGCCGCCTGCACGCCCGCGTTGTCGCCATCATAATTTACGACTACCTTGCGGGCAAAACGGCCCAACAAGGTCGCCTGATCGGGCGTCAACGCCGTTCCCAAACTCGCGACTACGTTACGAATGCCAAACTGGTACGGCACGATCAGATCCAGAAATCCTTCCACCAGAATGGCGAAACTCGCGCGCCGGATTTCATCGCGCGTGAGATTCAAGCCAAAGAGATTTCGTCCTTTGATGTAGGCGGCAGTCTCGGGTGAATTGATGTACTTGGCATCCTCATTGCTCAGCGTGCGTCCGCCGAACGCGATCGGCTTGCCCTGATTGTCGAGCACGGGAAAGATCAGCCGGCCACGGAAGCGATCGTAAGAACCGCCTTCATCCTTCTTCACTACCAGACCACTACGATCGATCTGGCTTTGCGTCGCACCTTTTTGTTTCAAGTAAGGCGAGAGCGCGTCCCAGCTGTCGGGCGCGTAACCGAGCCGAAAAGTTTTCCTGGTCTCGTCGGTAATTTCGCGGCCGCGGAGATATTCGCGCGCGCTGCGCCCTTCGGCGCTCGACTCGAGTTGCTGCTCCCACCACTCAAGCGCCCAGCGATTCAGTTCGATAACGTCGTCGGCTTCTGCGCGGCGCGCGGCAAAGCGACTGTCGTCGACTAACTGCGGCAACGGCACGCCCGACTTCTCCGCAACCAGTTTGATTGCTTCGGGAAACGAGACGCGCTCCATTTCCATCACAAAGTTGAAAACCGAACCGCCCTTGTGACACCCAAAACAGTAAAAAATTTCCTTGGCGGGACTGACTGAAAACGACGGCGTCTTTTCTTTGTGGAAAGGGCAGCACGCCATCCAGTTTGCGCCCTTCTTCTTCAGCTGCACGTAGTCCTGCACCACGCGGACAATGTCCGCCTGGCGCTTGAGATCGTCGAGAAATGTTTGGGGATAGCGCACTGGTGTTACGTCTGCTGCGATTTGATATGGTCGAGAAATTCTGCTGGAGTAAAGACTGGTAACGCGGAGTTTTTGAAGTCCCTCAGATTACGCGTCACAATACCCTCCAATCCTGCCGCCACCGCGCCACAATGCTGCACGCCGTCTTCATAGTCGGTGAAATCCACAGCGAACGCCGCATGAAGGACTGCGTCATTGACAGGACACACCTTAACACTGGCAAGCAAGTCCTTGATTGCCTCTCTTAGGGTTGCCGAGCTTATGGCTTTGCGTGCGATGTAGAACACATTTAGCGGCGTGAGGGCCGAAATATATGCTTCAAATGAGCCCCTTTCGTTCAAGTCGAGCAGTTCTGCTGCTTCGTTGGCAAAGGGTACACGAGCCGTTATCACGTCGAGAATTACATCAGTATCAAGAAGCACGCGCATTACGAATACTTCCTGACCAGGTAATCCGCTATCAGATCTTTTACTTCCTCGTCGTTCGGCGGGTCGCCATTAAATTTGAGTATTCCGTAGAGCCGCTGCGAAAGGGATAAACTTAATTTTTGAGAATTCTGAAATTCGTCACGCGCCACAAACTCCGGCTTGTCGATTTCTCTAAGTTGACCCGCGAAAGCCGATGGCGCCGAGGGTCGAGATTCCTCTCGCACAATCCGGAATATTTCATCCAGGAGCGCTTTCTTTTCCTCAGGAAGAAGTTGCTTGATCTCGTCAAGTAATTGTTCATGCGTCATTGACATGATCCCTCGTACCTCGAATGCGGTGTGCTAACTCAACTGAATAATTTTACTCCAACCGGCCGCTGGCGCGCACAATGTTTACCTCCCTTGAGCGCGGGAAAGTTCTTGTTGAGACGATCGCTCAGGGCCTCAACTCTACCAACGTCGCGCCGGAGCCGCCCTGTTCCTGTGGCGCCGCCAAAAAGCGTGCGACGTGCGGATGATCTTTCAGGAGTGCAGCGATTGCTCGTCGCAGCGCACCCGTGCCGTGGCCGTGAACAATCCGCACCTGGCTCAGGCTCGCGAGCGACGCTTCATCGAGAAACTTATCAACCGCGTCAACCGCTTCGTCAGTGGTCTGTCCAATCACGTTCAACTCCGAACGGCCATTTCCTTCGGTCGCCTTCAACTGAATTTCAGTGCCACGCGACGCGCGCAAACTCGCAAACTTTTCTGTTTTTAATTTCGCCGGAGACGACAACTCGACCCGCTCGAGGTTCGCGAGCTGCTCGCGGAAGCGCAAAGACTTCACCCGCACTTCCGCTTCATCACCTTTCAAGCTGTCAACAATTCCTACTGAGCCAAACGAAAGCAGTTTCACGGTATCGCCCACCGCGATCTCGTGTCCCGCGGCCGCGGTATATTCCGGCTCCTCCGATCGCTCCGCTTCAAACTCCTTTTCCTTCTTGACGACCAGCCCGTCGCGCATGACGCGCACACCGCGCCCACTCGTGCTCGGTGGCGCTGACGACTGCGTGTCTCTCTTCCCGCCCGCGGTCGCGCGCACTGCTTCGCGTTTCAGTTCCGCCACGCGTCGTTGCGATTCACGTTCGACCTTCAAACGTTCCGAACGATCCTGAATAGTTGCGACCAGTTCGCGCGAACGTTTCTCAAAATCGCGAATGACGCCGTCGAGCGACTTTTGGAACAGCGCCTGACGCTCGCGTTCCCGCCGTTCCGCTTCCTTGTCGAGCGCGGCAAACTTCTCGGCGACGGCAGCGCGTTCCTCTTCGAGAGCCGCGCGCAGTGTCTCTGCCTCGTCCGCTTCCCGCTTGATGCGCCGCAGGTATTCAGAAGCCTGGCGCGAAGAATCCTTCACTAACGCCAAGGCAACTTCAATGACCGGGTCCGGTATTCCAAAGCGCCGCGCAATCTCGAGACCCGAGGACGAACCGGCGACGCCCACAAGCAAACGGTAGGTCGGCCGCAACGTCTTTTCATCAAACTCAACACTCGCATTGAGTACGCCGGCTTCGTTTCCCGCGTACATTTTCAAGCCGCTGTAATGCGTCGTCGCCATCACCTGTGCGCCGCACGACTTGCGAAAGTGGTCCACCACCGCCACGCCCAACGCCGAACCCTCTTCCGGGTCGGTGCCGGTCCCGACTTCATCGAGCAGCACCAGGGCAGGCGCGCGGCAAAACTCGATCATGCGCGAGATGTTGGCAACGTGCGATGTGAAGGTCGACAGGTTTGCGGCCAGCGATTGATGGTCGCCGATGTCGGCAAGAATTGACGCGTAGAACGGAATACGTGCCGCGCGCGCGGGTACGGGCAAACCCGAGAGGGCCATCACAGACAACAGTCCGGCGGTTTTCAACACAACCGTCTTGCCACCCGCGTTTGCGCCGGAGATAACCATCGTGTTGTTTTGTTCGTCGAGCGTAAAGGAAACTGGCACGACTGTGTCGCCGGTTGCGCGCAAGTTTTCTTCGAGCAAAGGGTGACGCGCTTCGGATAATTCGAAAGCGGGAGAAGCGGGCAGGATGCTCGCGCTCCCAGCCGCGTCCACAATCGCACTCCCGGCGGCGATTTCGGGGATGACGCAATTGAACTTTTGTTGAAACACCGCTTTGGCGTTGATGAAGTCGAGTTCGGCAACCGCGTTTGCAGCCCACTCAAGCGCCGGCAACTGCGCGCGCAGTTCTTCAGTCAAGCCAAACAGGATCTTAAAAATCTCGCGTGCTTCGGCTTCGTGCAACGCTTGCAGCTCGTTATTCGAGTCGATCGTTTCGAGCGGCTCGATGAACGCCGTGGCGCCGGAGGATGAATAACCGTGGGCCACGCCGCTGACGCGCGCGCGATGATCGGCCTTCACCGGAATCACAAAACGGTCGTTACGGATAGTAACCAACTCATCCTGGATCGCTTCACCCGATTTGCGCATCAGGCTCTCAAGCGTGCGCGTAATGCGCGAACGCAACGATCCGATTTCGTGACGAATGCGCGCCAACTCCGGACTCGCACGATCATCCAGCTCGCCGCTCGGAAGGATCTTGTTGGCGATGCGCGCGCTGAGACTGTTCAACTCGACCGGCAGCCTTCCGACCAAACGCCAGAGCACCGGCGACGATTCGCGTTCCGCCAGAATCGACGCTCGTGCTGACATTGCCTGCTCGCACAGTGAACGAATTTCCAAAATCGCGCCCGGCTCCAGCGTCGTACCCGCCACCTGCAACAAGGCGAGTTTTTCAGCCGGGTCTCCCAACTCGCTGAAGGTCCAGCCGCCGCCGCGTTGTCGCAAAGCATTAGCCTCAGCGACGGCCGCCAGTTGTGCCGCTAATTCCGAAGCGCTAGCCAGGGGCCGCAACTCGTCAACGCGCGCTTGCCCCATCGGCGTCTG
The DNA here is from genome assembly GCA_030840675.1 of Pyrinomonadaceae bacterium. GTDB lineage: Bacteria > Acidobacteriota > Blastocatellia > Pyrinomonadales > Pyrinomonadaceae > PSRF01. The sequence continues at coordinate 577 of JAVEEA010000047.1, read as the reverse complement.
CGCGCCGCGGCGAATCAACGCCCGCAATTCGGGAAACTCAAGGATGTCAAAAGCTTGTTCGTTCATTTATCAGGAAACCTACCAGCATCAGTGAAGACGAAGCGACCCAAAAGAGCGGGCGGCACTCTTCGCAAAAACTCTTGCGGTTGTCATGCTGTTTCGATTCTAGCACCCGGCACTGGTTTTCACAGCCGCACCGCACGCAAACCAACAGTTTGCTCTACGTTAAGAATGGAGATGACTTTAGAAACTGCGTTGACGGCGCTCGCGACCCTGGAGTGCGGTGGAAAACAACTCGGCTGAGTTAACTACGGAGATGCGCGCGCCTTCGCGTTCGAGCACCCCAAGCGTGAACCCAATGTCCGCGGCTGACTGCCTGATAATCTCACCAGGGCTCACTGCGATCGTCTCGCCCACCGCCGTCACGGCCAGCGCAAGCTGCTCATCGCCGCGCAACGCAACGAGATGTTCCTGAGGAGTAGCGAGTGCGATCTGCGTCTGGGCCAACCGGGCGAGATCAAGCACCGTCAACATGCGTCCCTGAATCGTCACTACTCCCAGCACCGCTGAGGGCGCG
>JAVEEA010000011.1 GCA_030840675.1 Pyrinomonadaceae bacterium | reverse complement strand
GAGTATATGGTGCCCAACGCTTTCGTGATGTTGGAGAGCTTGCCGTTAACAGCCAGTGGAAAGTTGAATCGCCGCGCGCTGCCTGCCCCCGCGGAAAATGAAACCAATCCGGATCACGGGCGTGCTGCCAGTGCTCCGACAACCGCGCTCGAAAAGATGCTCATCGCGATCTGGTCGGAGGTGTTGGCAAACGAAGCGCTTGGGGTTGCTGACAACTTCTTCGAATTGGGCGGTCACTCGCTCATGGCAGTTCGTCTGTTCGCGCGGATTGAAAAGAAACTCGGTAAACGACTGCCGCTCGCAACGCTCTTTCGCGCACCGACGGTGGCGCAACTCGCTGCGGTCATCGAGAAAGATTTTACGCCCGCGTGGTCGTCGCTGGTTGAGATCCAATCCGGTGGCACTGAGTTGCCGTTCTTTTGCGTACATGCGGTCGGTGGCAACGTGCTCGAATATTACGCCTTGGCCCGGCACCTCGGCGAGGACCAGCCGTTTTATGGTCTGCAATCAGCGGGATTGAACGAGAGTCACCTGGCCCACACGCGCGTGCCGGACATGGCTGCGCACTACCTCAAGGAATTGCGCGAACTGCAACCGCAAGGTCCTTACTTTATCGGCGGACGTTCGCTGGGCGGCATCATCGCGTTTGAGATGGCGCAGCAACTTCGCGACGAGGGTCAGGCTGTCGGACTATTGGCGTTGCTGGATACGTACCCTTCGGGCTACGCGAAATTGTCTGGCGATGAGACGGGCTTGCTGGCCGCGCTGCGGCGTGGCGTCAGGAGAACGAAGGCCCACTTCGCAAATCTACGCAGGCTCACGCCGCGGCTACAAGTTTCCTACCTGCGCGGCAAAGCTCGTTATGCGCCAGACAAGTTGAAGAGTCAGGTGTGGCGCCGCTGCTACTCGGCGTGTCAAAAGCTCGGTCGTCCATTGCCGCGTTTGCTGCGCGACGTGACTGAGTTTAATTCCCTCGCCGGTCGCGACTATGTGCCGCGCGTCTATGACGGAAAGATCACCCTCTTCTGGGCCAGCGCGGATTTGCGTACTTCACTCGACCTGGTTGAAGGTTGGCGTGCCTTGGCGGGTGGCGGCATTGAAGTGCACGAGATTTCCGGCAGTCATTTGGATATTGTTAAGGAACCGCACGTCGGGGAGTTGGCAAACAAGCTTCGCAGCGTTTTGGCTGAAACCCGCCGCGCGAGCCAATATCCCAGCGGGGGCAGTAGCCGACCGGGGCAGTAGCCCGACCGTTAGGGAGGGCTCGGCAGCCTCCCCTGTATGTGGATACGACGAGGGGCGGAGTAGCCCGCCGTCTGATTGGGCTTACTCAAACCTGGGCAAATCCTCCCCTTGATCATTAACCACGTACTCCACGGCCTGCTCTACGTGTCGTTCCTTCCAAAGATAAATCGTACTGCCGTGTCGTGCCCAAGGTCGTACGCAGCTTGCAAGTAGCCCCGCCTGGCGAAGTGCCCTCGTCGCATATGCTTTGAAAGCCTCCATTATGGGTTCGGGTTCAATAAAGGCCGTGACGACAATATGCGCTGATTCGTTCGCACGTTGATAGCTCTAAGGTGATACTCGCGATGAGCACAAACCTCTCGTATAGCCCTTCGTACCGCTCCCCGCTGGTGCGCGTTGAAGGTCACGGCCGGGTGCTTGAGTTCCTTGATCTCGAAGTATTGAAGCTGAGAATTAGGCGGTACGCGTGGCGTTCCGAATGCGTTGTCCTGGCGATTCATTGATCCGCGCTTGTCGCCGTGCAGCCAGGTTCCGTAGCACCTGACGGTAATCAGATAAGCTAACGGAAACTCATTGTAATCGAAATCTCGGACCATGCGGCTGGCTCTCCTATCGCCGTTTGAGATGCAAATGAGCGAGCCCTCCCTGACGGTCGGGCTACTGCCCCGGAGTCTCCTATAACACCTGACCAATCGAATCAAGGGGCGCCGCGACTAATGGGCATTAGGAAACATGACAAGAATCTTGTGCGGGTGGGCGGAAGCGCGGTGAAAGAAGCGCAGCAACAGAGATGATGCGACTTGGAGGGAATTCGCTCCGTGCTTTAGGGGAGGCATGTCAGGACCACCTGGGCCCTCCCTGACGGTCGGGCTACTGCCCCGTAATCGGACCGCTTGGGCCCTCCCTGGCGGTCGGGCTACTGCCCCGTAATATCGGACCGCCTGGGCCCTCCCTGACGGTCGGGCTACTGCCCCTTAATCGGACCACATGGGCCCTCCCTGACAGTCGGGCTACTGCCCCGTAGTATAGGACCACTTGGGCGCTCCCTGACGGCCGGGCTACTGCCCCGTAGGATCGGACCGCTTGGGCGCTCCCTGACAGTCGGGCTACTGCCCCGTAATATCGGAGCACTCGAGGCCTCCCGAGAGGTCGGGCTACTGCCCCGTAACTCTTGATTGATTATCGCGCGCCGCCTGCGCGCTGATCCAACCGATGAGGAGCCAGGCAATGGGCGCTACCGAGTAAAGCGTAAACGTGTTTCCGAAGAAGCTGTTCAGTACCAGCACCGGCATCAGGGTCGCTGCGATGCGCCACAGGCGCGCTTCACGTTCGTCAAACTCATCTGAGCCAACATCACCGGCTACCCGAGACCGTCGCCAACTGAGCCGCGTCGCCCGCAACAAAATCCAGATGAAGAGCAGCGCCGCCGGCAGGCCGCACGTGATCACCGTGGCGATGAAGTGACTATCAATCGGCGGCAAATCCGAGTCGTTACTAAAACGCAAAGCGCCCAGCGAGGTACCGCCCAGGCCGATGCCCAGCGGCCGATAAGGAATCAACTCGGTAGCCAGAAACGTCCAGTTCTTAAGTCGCTCCTGCACGCTGTCTTCCTCAGCCGGACGCAAGGTTCCGCGCGCGGTGTGCGAGAGCACCGCTCCCACGCGATCGTCGGCGTCGTGACTCAACATGTCGTCGCTGGTGGGCGCTTTCACCAGAATCGCAACTAGTAACAGCGGCGCGAACGCGAGCAGCACGCGGCCAACTGCACTCCGCCACGTCTTCGCTCCGAGCAACAGCAATACAAAAATTCCGAACAGCAGTCCGAAGATCGAAGTGCGCTGGCCGGTAAGCAACAACATCACGGTTAACGCGCCGCCGCACGCGAACCACGCGGCACGTCGCAAGTAACTTCCGGCGCAGGTCCCAAAACCCAAAGCCACGAGCGCCCCGAGTTCGATGTAACGGCCCCACTCTTCAGCGCTGCTGTAGGTTGCCAACGCGCGCGTCACGTTGCCGACCGCGATCGAGTTGTAAAACTCCGTGTTGTCAATCCAGTACTGCTCAAACGCGGGAAACCCAAAAGCGAGTTGGTAAAGACCATAGACTGAAGTTATTAGACCGAGCACGACCAGCAAACGGAAAGCTGTTTCGAGAAATGCAGGTTTGATCTCCTGGCCAAAGTAAAACCAGGCAACCGGCACAAGCATAAACAACGCGCCGGAAAGGCCGACCGCAATCCCTCCCTGGATGGGGTTGAAGATCTGCAGGAAATAAATCAGGCTGAGAATGGAAACGAGTAACGCCAGTGGACTCGCACGCAGGATACTCAGCTTGCGGCGCTGCACGAGCAGGGCGAGTGCCAGCAGCGTGACGATCGGAGTGACCATGTGAATCGGATCGGTTTGCGTGTAAGGCAGGAAGAGATACTGGGCACGGCGGAGGAACCCGCGAAACGGCTCGAACAACATCATCCCAAACAGACCCGCTTCGAGACTAATAAGCAACGGAAGCGCGAGCGTCCAGGTGAGCGTACCGATGCCTAGCCAACGCAATGCTTCGCCACCAGTATTCAAAAAGAGGACGACCAGGCCGGATAACGGAAACGTCACCAGCGGCCAAAGTTTGAGTTGGCGGCGCGGGGTTGATTGAGTAAGAACGTGACTCATGAGATGTCGGAGGGTCGCTCCTGGGCCGGCATTTCAAGCGCAAAGCATGCAAGGGATGCGCAAAGTTCGTAAACGAGGGTTCATCGTCATTGCGCGACGGCCAGGCGCGGCCAGGCGCGCGCGGCGACGTTGCCGGAGAGCAGGCGTGCGCTCGCCGTAAGATCGTTAGCGCATGACGAAGGCGCGACTGAACCGAGGAACTGCAAGACCCGAAAAGAAAAGACGCTGCGATCAAACTTTTCCGCGTGTCGCCGCATTTCGCTCGCATGCCAGGTCCGGCTTTCGAAGTCTTCAATCGCCGCGACCAGCGAACCGCTCGTTGGCATGTCAAAGAAGAGTCCGGTCACACCCTCCACCACCGTCTCTACCGCACCGCCGCCACGATACGCGATCACCGGACGGCCCGCGGCATTCACTTCCAGCGGCACCATCCCGAAGTCTTCTTCCCCGGTGAACAGCAAAGCGCGGCAACGACCGGCGTAGTAGTTAACCCGGTTGTCTGGTTGGCGTCCGAAAAATTCTGTCTTGGGGCCGGCGAGTTTTTCGAGCCGCGCGCGGTCTGGCCCATCGCCGATAATGATCAGCCGCCGGTCCAAACGCTTGCAAGCTTCGATGGCCAGGTCGATGCGCTTGTAAGGAACCAGGCGCGACAACACCAAATAGTAGTCGTCGACGTAAGGCGACATTTCAAACCGGTCGACGTCAATCGGCGGTGGAATAACAAACGCCTCGCGACCGTAAACCTGCTTAATGCGTTCCGCTACCAGACGCGAGTTTGCGATGTAGTAGGTCGGTTGTTGCGACGCGCGCAGGTCCCACTTCTTCAAACCCCAGAGCGACAGCGGTAACAGCGAGCGAGCGACGCGACCAAAACTTTCGCGCGACACGTAGTCGTCATAACGCCAAACCCAGCGCATCGGCGTGTGGCAGTAACAAACATGGACCGCGTTTGCCCGGCGCTTCACGCCCTTGGCATAGCCGGAGCTGCTGCTAAAGATTAGGTCATACTCGGAGAGATCAAAATGCTCGACCGCAAACGGGTAGAGCATGAAGTATTGACGGAAGCGTTGCTCCATCGCCGGGAGACGCTGCATGGCGGAAGTGCGAATGTCTGCGCCGCGAAGTTCGGGCGGCAGACACTGCGGCAAGGCGACCGTTGTGTAAATGGGTGCTGAGGGAAATGAGCCATGCAGGGCCGCGGCTACGCGCTCGGCGCCGCCCATCTGCACAAAGTAGTCGTGTACAAGTGCGATCTTTGACAATAGACTTTAACCTTTCTGGTACGTGTATATAAGACTCGGAATCGCGCCTGATTTTCAGTGAATGGAGTGGAGAGAAGCGCCTGGTTGGGCCACGGATTTAATGCGGACGTGCACGTACAAAACGGAGAACTGGAGGAACTGATCCGAATTGGCTGACTTGTGATCCGCTTTCGTTTGCGTCAATCCGCAGCTGCGTTCCTAGCTCGCGCCGCGCGCCATGAGGATGGCCGGAATGGTGCGCAGGAGGATCAATCCGTCCAGTCCGAGCGACCACTTATCGATGTACTCGAGGTCTAGCTCCATCCATTGTTCAAACGAAAGATTGCTGCGACCCGAAACTTGCCACAGGCACGTCAGCCCCGGCTTCACACTGAAACGCCGTTTCTGCCACGCCACTTCCATGCGCGTCGCGTCACGGACCGACAACGGTCGCGGTCCGACGACGCTCATGTCGCCAAGCAACACGTTAACCAGCTGCGGCAGCTCATCGATGCTGGCCTTGCGCAGCCACTTGCCGACTCGCGTAATCCGTGGGTCGTTACTGATCTTGAAAATTGGCCCAGTCTTTTCGTTCAGGTGTTCCAATTCCTGCATGCGCTTTTCCGCGTCCTGGACCATGGTGCGAAACTTGATCATGCGAAAGCGACGTTTATTAAAGCCGACGCGCTCCTGGATAAAGAACACCGGTCCTTCGGATTCGAGTTTGACGGCCAGCGCCACGAGTGCCAAGAACGGCGCCAGGACCAGCAACAGTCCGAGCGCTACCGCGATGTCGAGCATGCGCTTGATTTCGGTGCGCCAGGTCACGGGCGGCGCGCTGTGCAAAGACAACAGCGGCGCGCCTTCAAACTCGGAAGGGTGCGAGCGAGCCAGCCGGTGCGGAAAATGGTCGGAAAACAGATGGACCATAATTCCCTGCTCCTCCAATAGGTTGATCGCCAACTCGATTTGCGCGTACTGCGACTTAATCGGCAGCGCGATGAACACTTCGTCGATCACTTCGCGCCCTACTATTTTCTGCAAGTCCTCAACACCGCCAAGCCGCGCTACACCCTTGACGCCGTCGCCGTTGAAGTTTGTTTCATCGTCGACGTAACCAATTAAACGATAGCCGAGGTCGTTGCGGCGCCTGACTTCATTCGTGAACCAACGCGCGCGCGGTCCACCGCCCACGATCAATAGCCGCTTGATGTTGTGCCCACGCAGACGTAAACGCCGCAGGTTAAGACGCAGGAGTACGCGCATGGTCAAGATGAGTAACAGCCCGATGAGTCCGACACAGGTGGCGGTCCAGAGCGTGATGCTTTGCCAGTGGCCCACCTGCGCCACCATCAGCAGCATCAGTGACGCCAGGAAAACTGCGCGGGCGATTTCTTTGAGCTCTTCGCTAAACTTGCTGAGACGATGCGAGCGGTAAATACCCTGCAGGTTGAAAACGA
>JAVEEA010000117.1 GCA_030840675.1 Pyrinomonadaceae bacterium | reverse complement strand
GCATCACCAAAGACCCCGAGTTAATCCTGCGAGTTTTGCGAAAGATTGGTTTCCCCAACGGGACCGGCGACGGTTATGCCGAATTCATGAGTGGTCACGGGGACTGGGCCAAGAACAACGTCAAGTTCATCATTTCGGTACTCAAGCCGGAGGACGCGCGCGCCTACGTCGACGCACACATCAACGATTAGAATCCGGTTTGACTACGAGTTTGCTACAGAGGGCGCGCGTGCGGTTTCGCGCGCCTTTTGTTATGTTAACCCCAGTTCAAAGTCCAACCTCCAAAGTCCCACGTCCAACTTCGGGTTGGAGGACTTTGGACATTGGACTTTAGCCTTCCGACTAAGTCTTTCATGAATCCTGAACACATTCGCAACTTTTCCATCATCGCGCATATCGACCACGGCAAGTCAACGCTCGCGGATCGCCTGCTCGAACTCACGGGCGCCGTCACCGGTCGTGACATGGAAGCACAAATCCTCGACGACATGGATCTCGAGCGCGAGCGCGGCATCACGATCAAGGCCCACGCCGTCCGCCTCGACTACAAGGCCAACGATGGGCAGCAGTACATTCTGAATCTGATCGATACGCCCGGCCACGTCGATTTTTCTTACGAAGTCTCGCGTTCGCTGTCCGCGTGTGAAGGCGCGCTCCTGATTGTTGACGCCTCGCAGGGCGTCGAAGCACAGACGCTCGCCAATACGTATCTTGCGATTGAAAACAACCTCGAACTGATTCCGGTTATCAATAAGATCGATCTCCCCGGCGCGGAACCCGAAAAGGCGATCGAACAAATCGAGCACTTCATCGGACTGGAAACGCACAACGCGATTCTTACCAGCGCCAAGACGGGCGTCGGCGTCGCGGAAGTTTTGGAAGCGATCGTGCGTGACGTGCCGCATCCAAAAGGCGATCCCAACGCTCCTCTGAAGGCGCTGATTTTTGATTCCTGGTACGACTCCTATCGCGGCGTCATAGTTTTGTTTCGCGTGATTGACGGTTCCATTCGTCCCGGCATGAAGATTCGCTTCTTCAACGCGGGCCGTGATTATCAGGTGGAGACGCTCGGCGTTAACCGGCCGCGTCCGACCCCGATCGCCGAACTGAGCGTCGGCGAAGTTGGCTTCCTGACCGCATCGATCAAAGCGGTGGCTGACGTGCAGATCGGCGACACCGTCACCGAGGCCGCGCGGCCGACGAAGGAACCGTTTCCCGGTTACCAGGAAATCAAGCCAATGGTCTTCGCCGGACTCTACCCGATCGACACGAATCAATATGAAGAGTTGCGCGACGCGATGGACAAGCTCCGTCTTAACGACGCGTCGTTTTTTTACGAGCCGGAATCTTCGACAGCCCTGGGCTTCGGCTTTCGTTGCGGTTTCCTGGGACTGCTGCACATGGAGATCGTGCAGGAGCGTCTGGAGCGCGAATTCAATCTGGATTTGATCACGACCGCGCCGGGCGTGCGTTACATCGTGACCACTACTGACGGCAAGGTGACGGAGATCGATTCGCCCGCGAAGATGCCCGACCCCGGCCGGATCGTGAAGATTGAAGAGCCCGCGATTCGCGCCACCATCCTGACACCCGAAGAACATCTCGGCGGGATCCTGGCGTTGCTCGAAGAGAAACGCGGCGCGCAAAAAGGGTTCGAGTACATCACGTCCAATCGCGTGATGCTGACTTATGAGTTGCCGTTGAATGAGATCGTGCTCGACTTTTACGATCGTCTCAAGTCCACTTCGCGTGGTTACGCTTCGCTCGACTATCACCTCGCCGGCTACTGGGAAAGCGACCTGGTAAAGCTCGATGTCCTGGTTGCCGGCGAACCGGTGGACGCGCTCTCGCTGGTGCTGCATCGCGACACGGCGGCGGCGAAGGGTCGCGCACTTGCGGCGAAGATGAAGGAATTGATCCCACGACAACTGTTCGAGGTCCCGATTCAGGCGGCGATTGGGATGAAAGTGATCGCTCGCGAAACGGTGAAAGCGATGGGCAAGAACGTGATCGCGAAGTGCTACGGCGGCGACATCTCACGCAAACGGAAACTGCTCGAGAAGCAGAAGGAAGGCAAGAAGCGCATGAAGAAAGTCGGCCGCGTCGAGATTCCGCAGGACGCATTCCTGGCCGTCCTCAAGGTAAATGACTAACCTCTTCCCAAAGGGGCCGTGTCACCCCTCTGAAACTGAAGCTTCATGAAAACTGTGACTATTGTTTGCGACGGATCGAGTCTCGGTAACGGGCAGGCGGCGTCGCGCGCCGCGGCGGTGGCGTTGCTGGGATATAAAGGCGTTTGGCGCGCGGTCGGCGAATACCTGGGTTGTGCCACGAATCAGCAGGCGGAAGTAGCGGCGGCCGCGTTGGGTCTGGAGTCGTTGCGTGAACCTTGTAGCGTGCAGCTTTTCTCCGATTCGCGTTATGTCGTCGAAACAATGAGTGGCCGCTTCCGGCGCAAAACCAATCACGAATGGTGGACGCGTCTGGACCAGGCCGCCGGGCGACACCAAGTGAAATGGCAATGGCTGCGTGGCCACGCTGGGCACCTGGTCCAGGAAGCGGCGGACAAGGCCGCGCGCACCATCGCCGGCAGCGGCCAGGTGGATGACGAAGTACTCGCCGTCGCGATCGACAAAGTCGGAACCTTCGGCGCCGCAGAACTGGACGGATCAGTTGGCGGATAAAAATATGTCAGTTTTAGAACCGCTCAAACGTCCGCGCTATACGACGGGCCAACTGTTGACGGCCGCGGACTTCACGCTCGAGCAAAACTATTTTCGCGACAAGCTGAAACGACATAACCGCACCTTGCACGGCTTTGGAATTATTTCGGGACTCAAGGTTTCAACGGTCTCGGGACGAATAATTGTAGAACCCGGGTTGGCGGTTGACTGCGAAGGCAATGAAGTAGTCGTCGACGACCGGCAAACAATCTCGGCAACCAGCGATCACGGTGTCGTGTATGTAAATCTGCGTTACCTGGAGGTGTGTGAAGATAGTATTCCGATTACATCGGATCCGGGCGGCGACTTAGCGATCACACAGACAAGCCGCATCAGGGAAAGTTTCGCGCTCACGGTCGCGCCGGAAAACTGTAACCGCGGCCATCGACACGTGCGCGCGCGCTGGCTTCCCTGCGGTCAACCGCACGAACTCACGATTGCGAAACTCCGTCAGGGCGCACACGGTTGGCGCGTCGATCGCGGCTATCGTCCGCCAGCAGTCAAGTGAGTGCGGCGACCACCTCTTTACGTCTAATTGCCCACAGTCGCGGACCAGTCGCCTCGCTTCGTGCAACGCGGCTCAGATCGGTTCCTTCACGACTTTCAATGCCGGCACCACTCTCTTTTCACGACGTTGCCACATCAAGTCGATGGCGAAGTAAACGAAAGAGAGGGCGCCGAGCGCAAAGATCGAGTCGCCGATCATTCGCAACCAACGAAGCGTTTGCATCAAGTCCGTCTGCATGAACTCAGAACTGCGCGCTGACCAGTAGCCCACTGAAACCGATTGGTAGGTTTGCATTAAGCCGACCGGCAGCAGACTCAAAAGTATCTCCAGCATCAAGCCGATGTTGATGGCCCAAAACGCAAACCAGATCGGGCGTTCTTTCCATTCGAGTTCCGGCTTCAGCGCGCGCAGGCAAAACAGCATTAGTCCCAAACCGAGGGTGCCGTAGACGCCGTAGAGCGCGCCGTGCGCATGCACCGCGGTTGTGTTCAGACCTTGCATGTAGTAGAGCGCGATCGGTGGGTTGATCATGAAGCCGAAAATCCCGGCGCCGACCAGGTTCCAAAACGCCACCGCCACAAAGAAGTAAACCACCCACTTGTACTGGGCGAGCCACGGGCGCGCTTTCGAACGCCTGATGTTGGCAACTGCCTCATGACCGACCAGCAGCAGCGGAACAATTTCGAGTGCGCTGAACACCGACCCAAACGCGAGCGCGACAGTCGGGGTACCCGCGAAGTAAAGATGATGAAGCGTGCCGATGATGCCGCCGCTCAAATAGATTGCTCCTGATAACAACGCGGCCTGCGCGGCGCTCTCGGCGCGAATGACGCGCAGCTTGGCAAACAGGAAGGCGATGACGACGGTCGCAAAAACTTCGAAGTAACCTTCAACCCAAAGATGGACCACCCACCAGCGCCAATACTCGACCACGGAAAGATGCGAGCGCATGCCCCAGAAAAGTCCCGGGCTATAGAACAGGGCGATTCCGGTCGTCGACAGGAAGTAGAGTGTGATCAGGGATTTTGAATTTCCCTTTTGCCTGAGCGCGGGCAGCGCCGTGCGCGCTATCAGGAAAAGCCAGAGCAGCAGACCGACGAAGAGTGCCGCTTGCCAAACGCGGCCGAGGTCCACGTATTCGTAGCCTTGATGGCCAAACCAAAACCACAGGCTACCCGGCAGATGGTGCATTACCGATAACCACTGCCCGGCCATTGAACCCAACACAACCACCAGCAGCGCACCGAAGAGCACATTGACACCCAACTTTTGGTACTTCGGTTCGTAGCCGCAAATGAACGGGGCGATAAAGAGTCCGGCGGCCAGCCAGGCGGTGGCTATCCAAAAAATTCCCAGTTGTGTGTGCCAAGTGCGCGTGACCACGTAGGGCAGATAATCGGCCAGCGGAATTCCGAAGAATCCTCCGCCCTCAACACCGTAGTGTGCGGTAAGCATTCCCATTGCGATTTGCAAAAGAAACAGCAGCGTGACGACCAGAAAGTATTTAACGGTAGCTTTTTGCGAGGGCGAAATTTGCGCGCCGATTAGCGGATCACTATTCGGGACATCCTCCGCTACCGCGTCTGTTTCGCGCGAGGCGTAGTACCAAACCAGCCAACCGATGCCGGCCAGCAACATGATTACGCTGACACCGGTCCAAACAATCGCGCTACTGGTGGGTACGTTGCCAACCAGCGGCTCAGAAGGGAAGTTACTGGTGTAAGAAATCGTATTATTGGGACGGTTAGTAGCGGAAGCCCACGAGGTCCAAAAGAAAAACGAATTCAACTGGCGCAGTTTTGCCGGGTCGGCTTGCGCGTTGCGCTGCACGGCGTAGGCGCTTCTGCCGTTTGTGAAAATCTCCGTGTAGTGTTTGAGATTTTCTTCAAAAGCACGCGCGCGTACCGGTTCAACTGTAAGCCGTCCACTGGCCGCATCGTAGTTATTTTTTCTCACCGTGTCTTGCAGCCGTTGACGCAGGCTAGCCTGTTGTTCGGAGTTAAGGACCGCATAGCTTTTCGCAAATTCGTTTTGCGACCACTCGTCCAGAATGAAGAGTGCTTCGCGATGCAGGTAGTCAGCCGACCAGTCAGGCGCCACGTAAGATCCGTGTCCCCAGATCGAGCCACTTTCCATTCCACCCATTGCCTGCCACACGTTTTGGCCGTTGGAAATCTCTTCCACCGGAATCAGAACCTGGCCGTCGGTAGTTACAACTTCACGCGGAATTGGGGGAGCCTGACGGAAAATTTCCGTCCCTACCCAGCCCAATATCGCAAACGAAAACACAAAGATTCCGATAAAGATCAGCCAGAGCTTTTTCATAAGGTTCTTTCACCACTGCGAGCGGGGACTATGATTGAGATGAACGGCCAGCGAAGTAGACAAGTCTCTATTGTCTCCCACGAGAAATCTTATGTCTGTGCTTAAACGCACATAGCCGATTCAGCGGAGCGAGCAACTCGGTCAGCGAGACAGTTGGACGAAGCTTCAACAATGTAACTGACCGGCCATCCGAGAATCCCTTAATTAGCTTTCGCAGGGCTTGATCTCTATAATTCTGCGTTCTGTTAACCTGACTCCTCCCCTGAGAATTAGCTGTGCCGCCGTCTGCGAGAATGTTTGTAAGCATGCGTTTGGACCTCCCACTTAAAGGACTGTGTTCGCGTCCCAATATCCGCGGCCTGGTCGCTGTCCTGGTGCTGGCGCTGTGCGCGGGTGCGCTGAGGGCGCAGCAACCGCCACCCTGGGAATGGCAAAATCCGCTCCCGCAGGGCAACACGCTTAACTCGATCAGGTTTGCCGCGGATCAAAAACATGGCTGGGCGATTGGCAGCGACGGCGCGATTCTAAGAACACGCAATGGCGGCTTCGAGTGGGAGGCACAGGAATCACCTGCCAACACCACGCTCTACGGACTCTTCGTTAAGGACAAGTCTCGCGTGGTGATTTCCGGCGCGCGCGGCGTGATCATGACCACCGTAAACGGCGGCGGTCGCTGGGTGACCAGATTAACGGGCACGAAGGACCACCTGTTCGCAGTCACTTTTGCGCCGGGCGATCCCTTGCGCGGCTGGGCCGTGGGAACTTTCGGCGCCATCGTTGCCACCAGCGATGGCGGCTTAACCTGGAAGCCGCAGGCCGCGCATACCACCGCACACCTCTTCGCTGTTTCCTTCATTAATGCTCGTTCAGGTATCGCGGTGGGCTCCCGCGGCACTTTGCTCGTCACTAACGATGGCGGTGCTGATTGGAAGTCGCAAGCTGGCGCGGACGGTGCCTTGTTGACCGGCGTGTCTTTTGTTTCCACAACGCGCGCAGTGGTGGTGGGCTACCAGGGTACGATCCTGCAAACAGATGACGGCGGCGCGACTTGGAGACGTCTGGATTCTTTGGTGACCACGGATCTCTTTTCCGTCTACTTTTCAGATGAACTACACGGTTGGGCTTCGGGCGACGGCGGCGTGGTGTTGACCACGGGAGACGGCGGCAACATTTGGTTGCCGGTTAACGTGCGCACCAATCCGAAACTCACCAGCGTTTTTTTCGCCGGCGAATCAGTCGGCTGGGCCGCTGGCAGTGACGGACTGGTGTTGCGTACAGACGATGGCGGACTCGCCTGGCGCCGCTTGACCGAAGGTGGCCGCGAAGACTTGTCTCACATTTTCTTTCTGGATAATTCGCACGGTTGGGCGGTGGGCTCGCGTGGAAAAATCCTCGCTACCAGTTCGGGCGGCAAGCGTTGGACGGTGCGTCTCTCGGGAACAACCAACCGGCTCAACGCGGTTGCGTTTGTGAATCGCGAACTCGGCATCGCGGTCGGCGACCAGGGTACGGTGCTGCGCTCGACCAGTGGCGGCTTAACCTGGGAACCGGTGACGATCGAAGCGCGCGAAGATTTGTTTAGCGTACAAATGATTTCGCCTGAGCAGGGTTGGATCGTCGGCGCGCGCGGGTTAATACTTCACACCGAAGACGGCGGGCAAACCTGGCATTTTCAAAACGCGAACACCATGAGCTGGCTCGAAGACCTGAGCTTCAGTGACGCCCGGCATGGCGTGGCTGTCGGTTCCAGCGGCACGATCCTGCGTACCGAAGACGGCGGCGCCAACTGGAAACGCGTTGATAAGAATTTGCGCGAGTGGCTTTACGCGGTGGCGTTTGCCGATGCCGCTCATGGCTACCTCGTCGGCGCACGCGGATTGATCATGCGAACGGAAGACGGCGGCGTCACTTGGAAAGACCTCGAAAGCGGCTTCACGACCAACTTGTTTGCGGTGGCGGTGAGCGGGCCCAATGACGTGCTGGTAACCGGCGAGCAGGGTCGGATCATTCACAGCCGCGACGCCGGCGTTACCTGGCAAGCGGAGCCGACCATCACCAGCCAGCCGCTTTATTCGGTGGCCTATCGCGGCGGCGACAACGTTTGGATCGCGGGGCGCGGAGGTGCGATTCTGCGTCGTACCGGTCCGGTGGCGACTGTTAGTATTCCGACTCCCAAATTGCCGCCCGCGCTGCGTGGTGGTCCACCCAAACTACAAGTCCAGGATGCCCAACTCCAGCTTGACGATGGCGACATTCCGCGCGCCGTACCGCCTGATAAGAAACCCGTGCGTCCATAGACAGGAATTCCTGCCGGTCCATCATTCAGCGACGACCAATCCCTTGCCAACAAAGGACCGACAAGAATGTCTGTCCTTACCGCAAGCGCTCGATAAGGAGCGCTGCCGTGGCGATCGCTTCCTGGTAGATTTGATCGTTGCAGAGGATTTCCATTTCGCGGCTGAGTAACTGCGCGGCGCTGCGGTTGCGCACGGGTAAGACGCGACCGCGCTGTGTGGTTGGGCCAAGCCGGGCTTCGGCTAACAGGTGAACGTTGTCGGCGCTGCGCGTGACGATGAAGGATGCTTCATTCCTGCCGTGGCTCGAG
>JAVEEA010000081.1 GCA_030840675.1 Pyrinomonadaceae bacterium | reverse complement strand
ATTTCCGCTGGAGTTTCGATCAAATAACTCTGGTCACACTGTTCCTGGCAAACCGCCAACAGCTTGACGCTGTTTGAGGAGTGGCGCCCGCCAATCACGTAGAAAACATCGACTTGCCCTGCCAGCGCGCGCGCTGCGTCCTGGCGATCGCGAGTTGCCGAACAGATCGTGTTCACCACCTGCGGTTCCGCGTCCGCCTTGGCACGCACCGCTTCCGCTACCTCGAGAAACGTTTGCAACTTGATTGTGGTTTGGGAGACTACCAGGGGCGAACGCAAGTTTGGCAGCGCCGCAACTTCACTTGCGTCGCGCACCACGTAAGTATTATTGGGTGCGTAGCCAACCACGCCAATCATTTCCGGATGATCAGGGTTTCCCGCGACCACCACGTCTCGGCCGTCCTTGGCTGCGCGTTCCGCTAGGTGTTGCACCCGAGTAACAAACGGACAAGTGGCGTCGATCACTTTTGCGGCGCGTCCTTCCAGATCTCGTTGCACCTGAGGGGTCACACCATGCGCGCGAATTACAGCGATTGTGTCGGCGTCCGCTTCGGTGGGTTCATCTATGGTTGACACACCCAACTCGCCCAGCCGTTCCATCTCCTGCGCGTTATGGATCAAGGGACCGAGCGAGCGGATTGGACGAACACCCTCGAGCAGTGCGTCTTCAACCATCTCGACGGCCCGTTCTACACCAAAACAAAACCCGTATTCGTTGGCTAGCAGGACTTCCATATTTTTCATCTACCGCAATCCCTTAGATCGCGGTTCCGAATAAGCTGTCTTTGCGGCTCACCTGCGTCAGTTAACCGGCTCGGGCGCGTCCTCGGCTCGCGCGCGATCACACTTCTCCCGCCATTCATGACGCAGTCGATCACCACCCGCAACCCGCGCTTCCACCCATTCGATGTCCTTATCGATCAGCGAACGCACCGTCGTCAGAAACGACCGCTTCAGATCGCCGAGGTTATGCGCCAGTTCCTCCGGCAGGATTGCGTAGGACACGTCGCCAACGTAACGCAAAGCGTCGCGCAGTTCGTTAATAACATTGCTGCCTGTTGCTTGAGACTCTGAACCCATTGTTTCCGGCATGATTAATTCCTCCAAAAGCTTCCGCCACGGTGAATTCCTGCGGCGTGTGTATCTTAGCACTAGTCAAATACGTCCGCACGGCCCGGCCCGTTCCATTAGTCTCGGCCACAGGTTCGACGCTGACCACAGTTTACGCAACCGGAAGAGCGGCAGGGAGTGTACGATGTGCACGCTGCTTTCAACACGCATGCAACTTAGAACCAAAGGAGTAAGTCTCATGGCCCTGAAACAGCCCTTTCTGCTTGGCTTGGGAATCTTCCTGCTTAGCGCCGCCGCCCTCCTGGCGCAACGACCCGGACCGGAATTTCGTCGCCCGCTTGCCTGTGAACCAACCGAACCTCGCACTAAACTCGAAGCCGTTGAGTGGCGCTCCGAACGAGTGCTGGTGAAAGGCTTCACCCAAGTAGCAACTTTGAATCTGCGTGGGTCCGAGGCGCGTATCGACGCGGTCGAGTTGAAGGATGCGAGTGATGCCACTCGCGTAATGGGAATCGTAATTGCCCTGCGAGAATCCGGCGAGAACGCCAAAGAAAACCGGTCGCTGATCGATTATGACGAAATTGATCCGCTGCTGCGCGCGCTGGACGCGATCAGCAAGGTAAACGAATCGACCACCAAACTCGCCAGCTTCGAGGCCCGCTATCGCACCGCCGGCGACTTAGAAATTAATGTATTTAGACAAGCGCGCAGCGGCACGGCCGCGACGGTGACGAGCGGTATCTGCGATCGAGCTACGGGCTATCTGACCCTTGATGAACTGGATCGGCTGCGCGCGCACCTCGTCGAGGCGAAAGCACGCCTGGATGAAATTCGCTGAATCGTGAGTTCGTCAAAAGTTAATAACGCGGACCCGCGGCAATCGGTGCTGATGATTGCCTCAGATCCGCGTTGAGCGGGGATGCTTTAGAAGGAGAACTAGATACCGGAGGTGGTTGCCTGGGCCTGACCCTCGTAGGCTTCCAAATGGAATGCGAGTTTGGCATCGGCGGGGGCCAGCACCGGGTGGTAGGTTTTTCCGTAAGTTGTAACGATCTTCTTCACGTAGTTTTGCGTTTCGTTGAAAGGCGGCACGCCTTTGTATTTATCCACTGACCCTTCGCCTGCGTTGTAACCCGCCAGCGCCAGCGAAACGTCGCCGTCAAAACGCTTCAACAACCACTTCAAATATTTGGTACCGGCTTCCACGTTAGCCGCGGCGTCAAACGGATCCTTCAAACCAAAACGCTTGGCTGTCGCCGGCATCATCTGCATCAACCCTTCCGCTCCCACATAAGAAACAGCTTTCGGGTTGTAACGCGATTCCTGTTTGATGACGGCATGAATGAAGCGCGGATCAACGCCTTGCTTCTCACCGGCGCGAAAGATGATCCAATCGAGATCGCAATCACCCGAAAGCGGAATGTCTTCGGGAATAATTTCTACGCGCAGGACAGCAGCGTCAGCGGACGGCGCCATCGCCGGGCTGAAAAAGAAGCCGGTAAAATTGAACACGAAAAAGAGCGAGATGATGGCAAACGGAGCAAACTTCGCGGAGCGCAAATGCAAGTTACGAATGCGATTGATCGGGCGGACACGGGGCGTACTACGAGGGAACAGGGGAAACTTCATCTTTGATTCTCCATGTGAGCGATGGTCCGGGGGACCACCAACCGTTTACATCAACCCGGGAACGTGGACCGTCATGGTCCTGGGGGCGCGGACATCGTCCGCACTTGTTAACCCTGGTTTTTATCGCTGCGCATGGCCGACCGATTTTCAAAGAACTCGCAAAGCACTTGAAATCGAGACCGAGTTTAAGATGGAGATTTGATTGCGATGGTTGCTGCTTTTTCGTTGTGACAAATCGTCGATGTGATGTACTCAATCGAAGCGAAATATTGTTGCAGAGGGGTACAGAAGATCGTTCAACTTGAAGGATTAGGCGGCGTCCTTGGGAGGTTTTTTGAGCGCCATTTTGGCAGTACCTTTACGCGCGTCCGGCGACTTCTCCAGTCTGCGTATTAACTCGCACGACTTCGCCTTCCTTGATAAAAAGCGGCACGCGCGCCACCAAACCAGTCTCGAGCGTGGCCTGTTTACTAGCACCGCCCGCCGCCGTGTCGCCGCGTAGGCCTAGCTCGGTTGAGGTCACGGAGAGTTCGACATACTGCGGCAGTTGCAGGGAAACCGGCGCGCCGTTGTACTTCAACACCTGCAAGGAAACGCCCTCCTTGAGATAACCACGATCTGCCTCGACGTCATCGGCGGTGAAAGTAAACTGCTCGTAACTCTTCTCGTCCATGAAGTGGAAGCCGTGTGCGTCACTGTAAAGAAACGACGCAGGTGAGAGTTCGATATCAGGCTCCGCAAACTTCTCGCTGGACCGGAAGCTTTTCTCCATCACCGCTCCGGTCAATAGCTGACGCAAGCGCGTACGCACCATCGTGGCTGCACCGCGCGCCGTCGGCGAAGCGAAGAATACTTCCAGGACCACGTAGGGTTGACCGTCAACCGTGATTAGCAGTTTGCGCTTCAGTTCGTTGGCTGTGATTAAGGCCATTCCGGTTTTCGTTCCTCCCAGGAGATTCCGCGCGATTATAAGGTTGACTGAGGTTGGACCGTTAACAGCGGGTACAAATTTCTTCTCCGGCCGCCAACTAAAGACCTGCTCACCGCAAGAACGCGAAGGACTTGCGAGCTAACTACCGGACTGGTTCGCGTAGTATTGCTTCCGCTGCCACGCTAGCGATGCGCGCCGCTTCCGCATGGGCCAGGCGCAAACCGCCAACTTGCATTAAGGCTTCCCCAGTGCGCGAAAGCATACGAAACAGATCGCCTTCTTCGGCTCCTGTTTGCCGAACCAGCCTGGGCCAACTGGTCCCGCTAGCCCAACTCGCCGCCGCCGCTGCCGCCGAGAAGTTCAATTCCGGCGCCGGCTCGATGCCGAGTTTCCATTCCTCAGTCGAAACTTTGAAGCCGACATCTTCAAACTGCGCGAGCGCGTTGACCAGGGCATCTTCCAACTCCAACTGTCCGTAGTCGCGATCACCGTCAGCTGTCAGTGCGGCCATCACTCCCGCCAAACGTTGAAATTCGAGCGCATTAAAAAGTCCCGCCGCCAACGCCTCGCCCACCAGCAGCGGGCGATCCACATGCAGGTCGGCTAACCAGCGACCGCGCTCAGTTATCTTCTCGGCGTCGAATTCGAGATACCCAAAACTTGCGAGCACGCGGGCGCGCTGGTGAAACGGCTGCCAAACTTCTTCGCGCAGTCTAGCGACTCGCTGCGTTGCGCGCTGCAGTTCTTCAGCATCAACCAGTGCGCTCCACAAGGCTTGCGTGCACCGCAACTTCTCCTCCGCGTCCAAGTGCGACGGCAGAATTGCGTCAAGGCGATCATCGAAGGTATTGATCGCGTCACCCTCGGCGCCCTGCGCATCGCGCAAACGCGGCTCCGGCAAGACCAGTTCCTTGCCTCGTTTGCGTACGTCCGCAAACGCGTCCTCGATCAAATCTTCACGTAAGCGATAACTGGGTGCATACACGCGGCCGATTCGTTCGAGAGATAAACTCGCGCTTCGGCCATCTTCACGAAGACCGCGGACATTCCCGCCGCGCCGTTCAGTAATTAGCACCAGACGGTTACCGCTGCGACCAATGCCGACGATACGTCCGGGTTGGACCACTTCATCCAGCCAACCGTGAATTGCTTCGGCGCGCGTGTGCGGCTTCGCTTCCTGCAGGCGCGCCCGCGCACTGACGAGACGTTCGAAGCCGATCGCGGTAGCCAGCGGCAAGTCGCACCCCGCGGTTTTGAGTTTCCCAACTATTTGCCGCTCCCTGTCGGCCTGCGTTTGCTCGAGTCGGGCGATCTGCAGCGCCGCCTCGCGATGCGCAAAACTGCGTTCCGCGATCTCGCGCACTTGCGCGAAGTTGCCATAAGCATCGAGCAGATTGAGGAGCGTCGTGTAGGTAGCGCGAAACTGGCTCGTCAAAGGGTCGGGACGGGCTTGCAATAACTCGGCAATGCGTTCCGGGTCCTGGTGAAGACCGGGGGCAACGATCACGAAGCCCACATTGTCGCGCCCGCGGCGACCGGCGCGACCGGTCATCTGCTGCAACTCGGAAGCGTTCAATTGTCGCCAACCGCTGCCGGTGCGGGCGTCGGCGACTGTCATTACTACGGTGCGCGCGGGAAAGTCCACGCCCGCGGCCACGGTTGCCGTCGCGAAGATTGCGTCGAGCAAACCGGCGCTCATCAACTTCTCAATCACCATCTTCCAAGGCGGAATGTGGCCCGCATGATGCGACGCCACGCCGCCGTTGATGAGCGTGTCCCAATGACGATGACCGCGTATCTCTGGGTGAAGTTCAACTTGGCCACGCATGAAGTGGCGTCGCGCTTCACGTCGTTCGTCGTTTGCCTCACGTCGCAGCAAAGCCGTTTCAGACGCAGCTTGATCGCAACGGCGGCGCGTCGGCATGAAGACAATCGCCGGCAACAGGTTGTAAGCGCCGAGTGCCGCCAGTAACGCGGCCGGCGGCATCTCCGGCATTCGCAGTTTCATAAGCTTACAGAACCGGGAGCGGTAGCGACCGGATGCGATCATTCAACTCGCATACTCTCTGAATAAGAACATGCAGCCAAGGTCAAGGGTAGCATCCCCTCGCTACCGCTCAGGGTTCTGTACTGCTCCCGAGACGAGAGCGGTAGCTATAGCGACCGGATGCGCTCACTTAACTCGATACTCTTTTTGAATAAGAACACGCCCTACCCCAGGTCGAGGGTAGCATCCCCTCGCGACCGCTCAGGGTTCTGTACTTTCTTTCGTTCAGTATCTTCTTCTGGATCCGCGTGTCGGCGGACGCTTTTCGTCGCGCGCTTGCTCCATCAGTCCTTCAATCTCCGGATTCAATTTGCCCGCTTCACTTAACAGCGGCAGCAGTCGCTTGTCGGGCAGCAGCATGGCGGCACGTAACGGCACTGGCCGAGCCCCTGGACGCGACACCACGCCGCAACGCACGCCGCGCACTTCTCCAATCCAGGACGCAAACTCTTCCGCGTTGCCGATCGTCGCCGACAACAGCAACAAACGAATGCGCGGCGGCGTGAGGATGATCGCTTCCTCCCAAACATGACCGCGATCTTCGTCGCCAAGGTAATGCGCTTCATCGAGCACCACCAGATCCGCATTGACGTCGCTGCCGCCTCGCAACGAATCGAAAAGTTGGTTGCGATAGATCTCAGTGGTACCCACGATCAGTTGCGCTTCGGTATTATCTTTCCGATCTCCCGTCAAGATCCCCACACGGTCCGCGCCAAACTCTTCCGAAAACTCCTGATGCTTGGAGTTCGTCAACGCCTTCAAAGGCGTCGTGTACCAGGCGCGCCGTCCGGCTGCCAACAGTCGACGAATCTCTTCGCGTGCGATCCAGGTCTTGCCGCTGCCGGTGGGCGCGGTCACCAGCACATCTTCAAACTCGAGAGCGGCCAGCGCTTCAAGTTGAAATGGATCAGGCTCGAAGGGCGCGACTGGCGGTGTGCCAATTCCCTCCAACAGCTTCTTGACGTCACGCGTAGGGGGCCGCACGGTTGGGCCGGCAGGCGAATGTTTTGTCGGTGCTTCGCGTTCGCGAGTTCCGCCCTTGCGATCCGATCCACGCTTCCTGCCACCGACTCTGTCACGAGAATGTCGCATAATCCATTCTAGCTTTGAGCCCGCTGCCCGCGAAGTGCTAACTTAGGAAACGCATGTCAGAAGTCTTTCGCAACGTTGTGCGGAGAGCGCGCGTCTAAGCTCGGGAACATTAGCTTGTGCTCGGGCGTTGTATTGGAAATGGCTACATTGTTTGCAAATTTTGAAGTTAATCGCGAGTCGCGCGGGCGAATCCTCGGGCAGTTGCTCGTGGGTTCCATCGCCGTTCATGCGCTCGTGCTTGCCAGCGTTATGTTCGTCCCGGGCCTGCGAAACGCGTTCAATCTTGCCAGCCTGATCGGCGATACAAGATTCGTAGACAAGCCGTACGAACAAACGGTTATCGGCGACGACGTACAGTTAATCGATCTGGCCAGCAATAAGTTTCACTACCCGGAAGGTTATTGGGCGCCGGAAGCGCCGCCGGGCACTATGCCACAGTTGCCGCCGGCAGGACCGCAGTTTATTGCGCAGGCCGCACCGCCGTTCGCGGTGCAACCGGAGTTGGCGCCGTCGCCTTCACCTGCCCCGTTTCCGAGTCCGTCCCCGCCGGCAAGTTTTCCTCCTTTGGCAATGAACCCGTTGCCGAGATCGCGACGTACGCCACGTGTGAAACCAATTCCAACTCCGGAGGCGTCCCCCAGTCCGACGCTGACGGCCGACGAAGCACAGAAGCAACTCGAGAAGACCGCCGCGCAGAACAATCTCGACTTGCCGAAGGAAAACGAAATCAATAAGAAGGCGATGAAAGACTTCGCCGCCTACGCGCTTGATTTAAAGAACCAGGGCAAACTCGATCTCAACCAGCCGTTCGAGATTGTGATCGAAGCAGAACTCGATCAGGACGGCAAACTCAAGGACCCTAAGTTCACGAAGAAGGCGGGCGACCCGAACCTGGTCGATCTCTTTGGCCGGATGGTTTCGGCGTTGAACGACAGCGGGTTCCTGGTCTATCTGAAACCGCTCGACAAAGATAACCCGGGCACCAAAGTCGTGTTCACCGTCAAGCAGGGCGAAACAGACGTGTTGGCCACAGTGGAGTCGGAAGCGTCGTCGATCGATAGTGCGCGCGTGTTGGCCAAGGGATTCAACGTGGCGCTGATGTTGGGCGCACAGTCGCGGGCCGGTAAAGATGAAGAAGTATTACTCAGAAACACCAGCGCCGAACCCGTCGGCAAAAAGATCGTTTTTAACTTTACGATGCCGCGACAGGCCGTGGTCGATCTCATTAAGAAGCAACTGGCGGAAAAGCCAAGCTAGAATACAATTCTCGGCTAAAGCGCTGCCGGGCCAGCACACTCCAAAGAGTTGCCGCTACCCCCGCTTGATACCTACTTCACGCTCAACTAAAATCATTCAAACTTTTAAAAGGCTAAACAAAATCGGCGGTTTTCCCGCCATTCGCTTAGAGAAAAGATATGGGTTTCGATCAATTACTAACTAAAGTTTTCGGCAGCAGCAACCAGCGTTACCTGAAGTCTATCCAGCCTATTGTCGAGCAGATCAACGCACTCGAGCCAGCCATCAAGAAGCTCTCGGATGAACAACTGCGCAACCGCACGGCGGAGTTTAAGGAACAGCTGCAGGCGGTCGTCGCTGATGTCGGCGACGATATGGACGAGCGCAAGCGGCGGGAACGAGAGAAGCTCGACGAGATCCTGCCCGAGGCGTTTGCGATTGTACGCGAGGCGAGCGTGCGCACCACCGGCATGCGCCATTTCGACGTCCAAATGATCGGCGGCATCGTCTTGCACCAGGGCAAGATCGCTGAGATGCGCACCGGCGAAGGCAAAACACTCGTGGCCACGTTGCCCTCGTATCTCAACGCGTTAACCGGACGCGGCGGCGTTCACGTGATCACCGTCAACGATTATCTCGCGTCGCGCGATGCCGAGTGGATGGGCCAGATTCACCGCTTTCTCGGTCTCGAAGTTGGTTGTATCCAGAACGACATGGACGACTTCGAACGCCAGACCGCCTACGCCGGCGACATTACCTACGGCACCAATAACGAGTTTGGCTTCGACTATCTGCGCGACAACATGAAGTTTGACCTCGCCACCTGCGTGCAGCGTGGCCACTACTTCGCCGTCGTCGACGAAGTCGATTCGATCCTGATTGACGAAGCGCGCACACCCTTGATCATCTCCGGCCCGTCTGACGAAGCGACTGACAAGTACTACAAAGCCGACGCGATCATTCCGCAGTTGAAAAAAGGTGAAGACGTAGACGGCAAGAAGACCGGCGACTACGTGGTTGACGAACGCCAGCACACAGCGGTGCTGACCGAAGAAGGCGTCGACAAAGCTGAACGTCTGCTCGGGGTCGGAAACCTTTACGATCCTGCCAACATGGAGTTGCTGCACTGCGTCGAGCAGGCCTTGAAAGCGCACACGCTTTACCGTCTGGACCACCAGTACGTGGTCCAGGACGGCGAAGTAATCATCGTCGACGATTTCACCGGGCGCTTGATGAAAGGCCGGCGCTGGTCGGACGGTTTGCACCAGGCCGTCGAAGCCAAAGAGGGCGTGAAGATCGAGAAGGAGAATCAAACTCTGGCGACCATCACGCTGCAAAACTATTTCCGTTTATACGAGAAGCTTTCCGGCATGACCGGTACGGCTGAGACCGAAGCGGCGGAGTTTCAGACCACCTACAAACTCGATGTGATAGTTATTCCGACTCACATGCCGATGGTCCGTACCGACCGTTCGGACGTTATTTACCGCACGCTTCCCGAGAAGTGGGACGCCGTCATCGAAGAAATTAAGGATTGCCATGACCGCGGCCAGCCCGCGCTGGTGGGTACGGTTTCGGTGGAGAACTCGGAACTGATTGCGCACCGGTTGCAACGCGATGCGGTGCCGCACAATGTCTTAAACGCCAAGTATCACGAGCGTGAAGCCGAGATTATCGCCCAGGCCGGGCGCAAGGGCGCCGTCACAATTGCGACCAACATGGCCGGTCGCGGTACGGACATCTTGCTGGGCGGCAATCCCGATTTCATGGCGCGTGAATTTTTGAAAAAAGAAGAAGTTGATCCGGATGAAGCGACGGAGGAGCAGTGGTCGCAGGCCTTCTCGCGCGCGAAACGCATCGTGGAAGACGAACACAAGGAAGTGGTCGGACTCGGCGGCCTGCACATCCTGGGCACCGAGCGTCACGAATCGCGGCGCATCGACAATCAGCTCCGTGGCCGTGCGGGACGCCAGGGCGACCCGGGCTCGTCGCGTTTCTTCCTTTCGCTGGAAGACGATCTGATGCGCATCTTTGCTGGCGACAAGGTCAAGGCTCTGATGCAGCGCCTGGGGATGGAAGAGGGCGTCGCCATCGAGTCGAAGATGGTCTCCAAACGCATTGAGTCGGCCCAGAAGTCTGTCGAGGGACGTAACTTCGAATCGCGTAAACACCTGCTCGAGTATGACGACGTCATGAACAAGCAGCGCGAAACGATCTATGGCTTGCGCCGCCAGCTGATGGAAGAACCGGATCAGCGCGACTACCTGATGGGCGATCCAACACCCGCCGGCGTCGCCTACGATCTGCTGTCTGATCTAACCAAGCAGTATTTGAACCCGGACGTTTCGCCGGACGATTGGGACGTTGAAAACTACCAGCTTCAGATTAAGACCATCTATGATTTCGACGCGGAGGCTCAAGGCGTCGATATTCCCAATATGACATCGCAGGAAGTCACCGACGCCATTTGGGAAAAGCTGAAACTTAAGTATGCCGACAAGGAACAGCAGATTGGACCGGAAGCGATGCGTACCTATGAACGCATCATCATGCTCAACATTATCGACGCGCAGTGGAAAGACCACCTGCTCTCGCTCGATCACCTGAAGCAGGGTATCGGCCTCGTAGGTTATGGCCAAAAAGATCCGTTAGTCGAATACAAGAAGCAGAGCTTTGATATGTTTCAGGAGATGCTTGACCGCATCGACACCAGCACCATCCGTTCGCTGTTCAACCTGCAGGTCGTCGCGGAAGAACCGCCCGAGGCCATTCGCCAGCGCCGCTTGCCGCGCCGTGCCACCCAAATGACTTTCACCGGACCAAACCAGGGCGCCGCCGCGGCGGGTGAAGAAGCCGGCAAAGTAAAGACGGTGGTGCGCGATCAACCGAAGGTTGGTCGCAACGATCCCTGTCCGTGCGGTTCCGGCAAGAAATATAAAAAGTGTCATGGCGCCGCCGCCTGAATGAAAGGAACTGCGAACATGTGGAGAACTCACACGACAAGTTCCCCAATTGAAACTCTTGCTGCTCCTGCCGCGTTCACGCGGCCCGCAACTTTTGCCGAAATTTTCTTGCTAAGTAAACAAGAATTTACGCTTACAACTTCTAAACCATAACGGTTTACCGTTGCCAGACCACGCGCTCATGAAACGCTCGCCACTCGTCGTAATCTTCACCACCGTGTTCATCGATCTAGTCGGCTTTGGGATCGTCATTCCGGTGTTGCCTTTTTATGCCGAGGGCACGCGCTTCAACGCAACGCCCCGTACCGTCGGTCTGCTGTTCGCGTCTTACTCGGTAATGCAGTTAATCTTCTCGCCGATTCTTGGCCGGCTGTCGGACAAGTATGGCCGGCGCCCAGTGCTGCTAATCTCGATCATCGGCACAGGCATCGGCTTCCTGCTGCTGGGCTTCGCCTGGACGCTCTCGATTCTTTTCCTGGGACGCATTCTGGACGGCATCACTGGCGGAAATATTTCAACCGCGCAGGCTTATATCGCCGACATTACGACTAAGGAAAATCGCGCGAAGGGAATGGGACTGATTGGCGCGGCCTTTGGCCTCGGGTTCGTTTTTGGTCCAGCCATCGGCGGGATACTCAGCCGGTGGGGCGTCGCGGTACCCTTCATGTTTGCCGCGGCTCTCTGTTTTGCGAATGCGACGCTGCTGTATTTCACCCTGCCGGAGACTGTCACCGCGGATCACCCGGCGAGAATATCAGCGGCAGGTGGTCGCGGGTTGTCCCAGTTGCTGCAGTCGCTCAAAAATCCGCGCCTCGGCTTTGTGCTGGTAATCTATTTTCTCTTCATCGTCGCCTTTTCGATCATGACCACTTCGTTTTCGCTCTACACGATGTTTCGCTTCGGCTATGACGCACAGCACACCGGTTACCTGTTTGCCTATGTCGGCATTCTCGCGGTTATCGTGCAAGGCGGCTTGATTGGACGACTGGTAAAACGCTTTGGCGAGTTGCCACTGGTGGTTGTCGGCGCGTTTCTGTTTGCCGGCAGTCTCTTTGCCGTACCCTTCGTTGGTCCACAGTCGGGCGGGTTACTGGCAATGCTGGTGGGCGGCGGACTCTTTTCCATCGGCAACTCACTGTCGACGCCTTCCTTGACCAGCCTCGCTTCCAAGAGTGTGGGGGCGGCGGAACAGGGCACCGTATTGGGCGTGACACAGTCAGTCGCGAGTCTGGCACGAGCGGTCGGACCCACGCTCGCGGCGTTGCTCATTCATAGCGCGGTGTTACACGCCGGCGCTGACGGCGCGTCTCACTACATGAGCGACCACTCGTTGTTTGTAACTTTCTGGACCGGCTCGGCCATCATGTTTGTAGCCCTGTTGTTGGCGGTTTATTTTTTGCGAACTCACGCAGCGGAGTACGCGGAGACGAGCGTTGCCGCGGCAACTTGAGCGCCAGCCAGACCAACCAGGACCCGAGAGTTCAATTAGAAAAAGAACTTTAAATTAGGACCACCGAGAGCCTGACCTACTTTAGAAACTGGCCGAGCGGGCCGTCCGGCTTAATGATGTCCTTGAGCGCCGCATAGGGAACGACTGCATGCTGCGGGCCCGCCGCGTATGGCCCCACCTGATAAGGATCAAAAGTAATTTCCAGACCCTGCTTCGTGATGGTCCAGTTGTCGTAGTTTGTGGCGTCAGCGGCGGCGCCTTTTTGAATCCAATCGTCATCCAGCATTGCCTCGGCGCCGGCAACCTTCGCCTGTTTCTTCAGTTCCTCAATTGAAATCCGGGAGAGTGTCTGTACATATTTTGCGCCGGGTTGGAACAGGTCAGTGAGCTTCAACGGTCTGCCGTTTTTCAAATCGAAGTTAAGTACTTCCGTGTAGGAGTTAGGGTGGGCCGCACCGGCGGAATAACTGCTGACAGTAAATTCCATACTAATCAGATCGTCCTGCGCGAGCCTTACCTCGTAACTCATGCCGATGTCACTGCCCAGGTTTTCTCCCGGCAGATCGGCGAGCGGTTCGTCATCAGCCTCGGGCGTCATTTCCACTTTAAAGTCGGCGACCTTCTTCACCGCCAGACTGCGCGCGCTTTGATTAAACTTTTCGAAGTTCGGATCAACTGAGCCCGTCAGTTGTGGATACTCGACGTCGATCTCGTATTTTAATTTAGCGTTCTTCTCTTTTATCCGGCGCGGCACGATCTCCACCGCGTGACTAAACTCGATTGGCTCCTGCTGCAACGAAAAAGCTGACTTCTTATCGCCGTTTGGTCTGGTCCAGTCGCCGGAGATTTCAATCGCAGCGTCGTTGGCTGTCTTCCAGGTACCTTTGAAAACCCCGGTCTGCTTGCCGCTCGCATCGAATTCTTCCAGCACCAGGTTGCCGTCATTAGCGACACTGCCGCGCACTTCAATCTTCTTACCGACCTTCTGGTAGAAATATGAGCCGGTAAGCTTGTCGCCATCGCGCACCAGCTTCATCTGCAAGCCCAGCGTGTCGCCAATCGACCCCTTGAAGAATCTCGTCTGCGCCGAAGTCACCACGCCGCCCGCGGGGTGTTGCCCTGCGGCTTCCGCGACGGAACTCGCGCCGGGTTGCTGGCTTGCAGGATCTTTCCGGCAACCAGTAGCTGCGACCAAAGTGATGCTCAAGGCAATGCCCACGAACACTCGTAATGCCATAGTTTTCTTTGCGACCCTGCGAAGCCTTTGCGCCTCTGCGTTAAAAACTCGGTGACGAAAATTCATCCAGCAGCACTCCACTCCGAACAATCTCTTCCCGAATTTCCGCAAACGTCGACTGCGCCAACTTCCCGCCGGTGAATAGTTCACATGCCGTCACGTCAGCAATCGCAAACGGCGGGGTGACGAAGCTAGC
>JAVEEA010000067.1 GCA_030840675.1 Pyrinomonadaceae bacterium | reverse complement strand
ACGGCAGCGTCCGCGCCCGGCAAGACAACGGTGTTCGTCCGCACCATGTGATCGTACTGGCGGTAGACGAATTGCTTCGAGGCGAGGTTAGGAGACGCCAATAGTTTTAGCAGAGCTTCGCCTGCTGGGACCGCGGGCGACCCGCCCGCATTCCGAGCGCCAGATTCCTGCCTAACAGTTAACAGACCTTCGCCTGCTGGGAGCGCGGGCGACCCGCCCGCATTCCTAGCGCCAGATTCCTGCCTAACCGACAACAGACCTTCGCCTGCTGGGAGCGCGGGCGACCCGCCCGCATTCCCCGGTTTCATCGGCCGTTCATACAAGGGAGCTTCATCCGTTAACGCCGAAACGGGAATGTCGGCAACCGTCTCGCCGTTATGCAACACGCGCATGTTATGACCTTCACGCACGCGCCCGATGACCACCGCATCAAGATCCCACTTGCGAAAGATATCGATCACCTGGCGCTCGCGTCCGGAGTGGGCCACGATCAGCATGCGTTCCTGCGATTCGGAAAGCAGCATCTCGTAGGCCGTCATGTCCTGCTCGCGTTGCGGCACCAGCGAGAGGTCGATCTCGATGCCAGTACCCGCGCGCGCGGCCATTTCACACGACGAAGAGGTCAACCCGGCCGCGCCCATGTCCTGAATGCCGGCGACCGCGCCACTCCGCATCGCTTCCAGGCACGCTTCCAGCAACAACTTTTCCAGAAACGGATCGCCCACCTGCACCGTGGGACGCTTCGCGAGCGCAGCGTCGTCAAACTCCGCGGAAGCCATGGTGGCGCCATGAATCCCGTCGCGACCGGTCTTCGCACCCACGTAAAGAATCGGATTGCCGACACCCGTCGCTTTGCCAAAAAAAATTTGATCCCGTTTCACCAACCCGAGCGCAAAAGCATTTACCAGAGGATTGAAGGTGTAGGCATCATCGAAACTGACCTCGCCGCCGACAGTTGCCACACCAAACGCATTGCCGTAGTGCGCAATGCCGCCGACCACGCCGGCCAGCAGGGAACGGTTGCGCCGTCCGTAGCGCGGATGGTCCAGGGAACCAAAACGAAGACTGTTCATCGCAGCGATTGGGCGCGCGCCCATGGTGAACACGTCGCGCAGAATACCGCCGACGCCCGTCGCCGCTCCCTGAAAAGGTTCGATAAACGACGGGTGATTGTGCGACTCGATTTTGAACGCAGCGCACCAGCCGTCGCCCACGTCCACAATGCCCGCGTTTTCGCCCGGCGGGACGATGATGCGTTCACCAGTCGTAGGCAGGCGGCGCAGATGGATGCGAGAAGATTTGTAGGAACAATGCTCGGACCACATCACTGAAAAGATTCCGAGTTCGGCGAAAGTGAGTTCGCGCCCCATGAGCGAACGAATACGCTCAAACTCTTCGAGCGTCAGGTTGTGGGCTGAAATTACTTCGGGAGTGATTGGTTCCATAATCAGTCGGCAGCCGGCAGGAGCCGCAGGCAGAGGCAGAAGGGAAAGGCCGATACAGAATTCAGAAAACTCTCTGCCCACCGCTGTCTGCGTGCTGCTACTGCTTACTGCCTACCAGTTTTTCGATCGCGGCGCGCAATTCGTCAGTCTTGATGCGGCCGAAGTGTTTGTAAACTACTTCGCCCTGGTTGTTGTAGAGAAAGGTCGCCGGCATGGCGCCGCCCCACTGGCGATCGACGGCGCTGATGATCGGCTCCGGGTCGGAAACATTCAAAAGGTAGACGGGCATCGTGGCTTTCAACTCGCGCAGAAACTTCGGCACCGTCGTCTTGAGATCGGCGACGTCGTCAAGACTGACGGCGATAAAGTCGAGGCCTTTGCCGCGATAGTCGTTATCAATCTTGACGAGGTCGGGAAACTCGTCGCGGCAGGGATCGCACCAGGTGGCCCAGTAGTTCACCAGCAGGGGACGTTTGCCGTCGCGCTTCAACAGTGCCTGTAGCTCCTCACCATTGACGGCACGCGCGTTAACGGTGGGTTTCGCGACTCGCCCGGTGCGCCCCTGGGTCGCGGCACGCGCGGTGGACTGCGCGGCCGCAGCGACGTTCAGCAGCAGGACACTGAAACACGCGAGACCCACGATGAACATCGTCGCCAGCTTGACCCTGGCAGTCAGTATTTTGAATGACAACATCTAGTCGGCACGCTTGATGGAACAGCCGAACGCGCTGGCAGTGGTTTTTGCCACCGGTTTCCCCGCGAGGTTTGCCTCAAGAGCGTCACGCAGTTCACTGGAGTTGACTTGCGCAGTGTCGCGGCTGTTGTCCACGCGTCCGTGATAGATCAGCTTGTTGCCCGCGTCGATGAAGTAGGCTTCCGGCGTACGCGTCGCGCCCAGCGAATCAGCCAGCTTGTTGCCGTTATCTTTCAGGATCGGAAAGGTCAGATGCCTGGCCGCGGCATGCGCCTTCACCTCAGCAGCCGACTCAGTGGCGTTGGCGTTGATTCCTACGACGTTGACGCCGCGCGCCTGGTAGTCCTGCGCGATTTTTTCCATGCGCTCGTTGTAAGCATTGGAGACCGGACACTGCACCGCGATGAAGATCAGGACAGTACCGTGCTTGCCCTTAAGCGAGTTAAGCGAATGATCCTTGCCATCAACGTCCGGCAAAGTGAAGTCTAATATCGTAGCGCCAATCGCGGGCGGCTCGGGAACGTCGGCCGTGCGTGCGCCAGCGGTAAGCGCGAACATACAGAGCACTATCGACAACGAAATGAGATGCAGCTTTTTCATGAGCGGGAACTCCTTCAGAGCACGTCGGAAATTGGAACGCAGCAACGGGGAAACTGGCGCGAAAAGATTAGCAGTCGCTTGTCAAAGGTGGCAAGCCAGCGATAGTAACCCGCGCCCAAGCGCAAGTAGTCTAGAGTTCAAACTTTAGTTTGCGCCTATGAGCAAACGCAAGCTGAAGCTTGAACTCTGAACTGCTGTGTTCTGCTCTGCATCTATCCACGTTGAGTCGCGGCCGCTGTTCGGCTTGCGCGCGTGGCGGCGATGACGAGCACGGTTAAGGTAGTGGTGACGAGCGCTGAGAGCAGACAGTATTGGCAGAAGTGTCCGATCACGAAGGCTTGCAGGTAAAGCAGCCAGAGCGTGGTGAGAAACATGAGACCAACGACGAGCGCCAGCAACTTTCCGAGCGCGCGATAACCAAACGCGGCGAGCGTCGCGAGACTAAACACGGTGAAGTAAGCGAGCGCGCCAAGGCCTGCGAGCGGAACGCCGCGTACTGAAGCATAGGGACTGGAAAGAACTTCGGAGCAACCTGAGAGAGTGCAGCGGACGCTGCGTCCGGAGAGGTGTTCAACTGTCAGATAGATCGCATCAACCAGGCCCACGAGGGAAACGATAGAAGCAATTCCGTAAAGCAGAGACGCACGACGCGCGGGTTTAAGTTGATTCGCTTCGGGATTGGTTTCGCTCATCGCTTCGTAAAGCAAACTGTTAGTTTGCGTTCAGCCTGCAAGGGTGAACCGACCGGCGCAAACTAACAGTTTGCTTTACGTCGGAACACGGAGGTCCGCCTTGGCAACATCTGACGATACCTGCTCAGGGGTGGGCCGCGAGTTCAGCGTCGATAGCCGCTTTCAATTTGTCCGGCGCCAGGGTTTCGAAAGGAAGTTCGCGGTCATTAAGAAAAATTGTCGGCGTACCCTGCACTCCCATCGCGTGCCCGCGTTTGCCGTCGAGAAAAATGCGACGCTCGACAAACTCGCTAGCCTGGTCGCGCCGAAATTGATCCATGTCCAAACCAATCGTCGTGGCATAGCCTTCAAAGATCGGGCGCACATCAAAAGCATCGTGCCACGCCTTCTGGTTCTCATAAATCAGGTCATGCATTTCCCAAAACTTTCCTTGCAGCCCGGCAGCTTCTGCCGCGCGCGCCGCCGCCAGCGCATGCACATGCGCAGGCACGAGGGGAAACTCGCGAAACACAAGGCGCAGTTTTGCGGGTCCATACTGCGCTTCGAGATTTTTCAGGACGGGATGGACCATGCCGCAGGGCGGGCACTCAAAGTCGCCAAACTCTTCCAGCCTGACTGGCGCGTTTGCGTTACCGAGCGCGTGGGCCGGCTCCGCGCCCGGCTCTGAAGTGTTGCTGGCGGCGGGCGTGTTAGCCGTAGCCGCTGCGCCCGGCGCGTTGTTGCCGGCCGGCGGCGGAGCAGGTGCGACCGCGTTCGAGCGCAGGAACGACCAGGCCAGGGTAATGCCTGCGGCCAACACAACGACGATGATGATAAACGGAAGGGCGCGTTTCATTTTCTGTTCCACCCGGTTCTGGATTAGTCGAACGACTGAGACTGACTGATTACTTGATGGCGTAGAAAGCCGTGCGGTCGAGATTGCCATTGACGTACACCTCTACTTTGTATTTGCCCGTGGGCCAGTCCTGGGGCAGGGTCAGATGGCCATGCACCTTGTTTTCCAACGCCCGGGTGGTGTAGTCGATTTCCTTCAGCTTCTGGTTTTGACTGCCGTCCGCATCTACGATCCACCAGGCAAACTTCATCTGCGTGCCCGACTTCGCCTCTTTCAAAGTAGCAACGCAGTGGACCGTACGGTCACCGGGCGCAAACGTATCCGTCTCCTCGCCGGGCGAGCCGCCGTCATCCTTCGCCATGTGGAGTTCCTCGATAGCGGCCCCGGAGCCGGTATCGCCTGGGCCGGCCGTGCTCGCATTCGAGTTGGCATTCGAGTTCGCGTTCGAGTTCAGATTTTTCATCTTGCCAAGGTTGCAGGCAAGTACGACGAAGACTAAAAGACCGGCGGCTAGCCAGGCGGGGTGGTGTTTCATCTCAAGGTTCTCCATTGGTTGAATAGCAGAAAAGTTGTTCGCCGATTGCGTGGCCTAGCGCGGTTTGGCTCAGGCCACCGCTGCCAGGGTCGCTGCCAGCGAGCGAAAGATGTCGCGCCCGTCGCTCGAGCCCAGCAAATCTTCACAGGCCCGTTCGGGATGCGGCATCAGTCCCAGCACATTCCGCGTGTCGTTGCAGATGCCGGCAATGTTATCACGCGAGCCGTTAGGGTTCGCGGCCTCAGTAATATTTCCGTCCGGGTCACAGTAACGAAAGATAATTCGGTCCTCTTGCTGGAGTTTGGCGAGGGTCGCATCGTCGCAGACGTAATTTCCCTCGGCGTGCGCAATCGGAATACGCAGCACTGACCCGGGCTGCATTTCGTTAGTAAACGGTGTGTCTGACGTTTCCACGCGCACCGTGACGTGTTCGCAGATAAAGTGCAAGTCGCGATTGCGAATCAGCGCGCCGGGTAGAAGTCCCGCCTCGCAAAGAATTTGGAAGCCATTGCAGATTCCCAGTACGAAACGGCCGCTGGCGACAAACTTCCGCACCGATTCCATCACCGGGGAGAAGCGAGCGAGCGCGCCGGCGCGCAGATAGTCGCCATAGGAAAAGCCGCCGGGAATTATCAGGGCGTCGTAAGATCCGAGATCCGTGTCGCGGTGCCAGATGAAATCAACCGGTTGGCCCACCTGTTTGGAGATCACGTGATAAGCATCGTGATCGCAGTTTGAGCCGGGAAAAACTATGATACCAAACTTCAACCTTCAATCTCCACGCGGTAGTTTTCGATGATTGGGTTCGATAAAACTTCGCGCGCCATGCGATCCACAGAGTCGCGCGCCTGTTCCTGATTGGCAGAAGGGTCGAGCGCAATCTCAAAATATTTACCCTGGCGCACGTCCGCGATTCCGGTGAACCCAAGCAACGCGACGGAATGTTGGATGGCTTTACCCTGCGGGTCAAGTACGCCCGGTTTCAGGCTGACGAAGACTTTAGCTTTCATGGTTCTTGTCGCTCCGAATTGC
>JAVEEA010000045.1 GCA_030840675.1 Pyrinomonadaceae bacterium | reverse complement strand
CGCCCGCGTTCGCTCCCGAGCCGTTCGCCCAGTCGATGACGAGCGGCGGCTGCGTAGAGTCGCATATCGGCACGCTCAAAAATTCCGACGGCTTGCGAAAGTAAGGTGGTTGCTTGCTCAGCTTCGCCGCGTTGGTGCGCGACCGCGGCGCGTATCAAAGTCGCAAAGGGAGCTGACCACGAGATGTCTATTTTCTCGATCTTGCGCGCCAACTTCTCCGCGAGCCGCAGTCGATCTTCGTCATACATTGGTCCGGATATCGCGAGCGCCGCACGTGCGCGCAACTGGTAAGCCTCAACCTTCACCATAGGAATGCGCAAGAGCAGCGACTCCTCCAACTCCTGCCATTGTCCTTCGACGTGCTTCCACGCAACCTCCAGGTCCCCGGTGTAGAGTTCGATTTGCACCAGCGCGTGGAGCGAGACGTAGTGTTGCAGGTGAAACCCTTCGTGAGACCATGACTTCAACGCTTCGATCACTTCCGCGCGCGCGCGATCGGGCTCGTCCGCGACCAGCCAGATCAAATTCAAACGAGTGCGCAAGTCGGTAGCGCCGAAAAGGTTTCCTTGTTCGAGCGCTGCCGCCAGCAGGGCCGGCACCCGGCGCGCGACTTCGGTCAACTCACCCATATACAAAAGCGCGTTGAGCTTATAACGGTTGGCGACCGTCAGCTCCCAGGTCACGCCCGTGCAACGATCGCGCAAAACATCGGTGGCGTGTTCGCAGAGTTCCGCGGCTTGGCGCCAGTGGCCCTGCAAATAGGGAACGACGCCACGCGCCCACAACGAAAGACCGATCGCATGCGGGTGGCCCACGCGCTGCGCGATCTCCTCGGCCTGTTGCGCAATCTGCGCGGCGCGTGAGCGGGCCGTGCCGCCGCGTGCCGCCGTCCAGGCAGCTTCCAACGCGAGTGCGCGGGCGA
The DNA here is from genome assembly GCA_030840675.1 of Pyrinomonadaceae bacterium. Classification (GTDB taxonomy): domain Bacteria; phylum Acidobacteriota; class Blastocatellia; order Pyrinomonadales; family Pyrinomonadaceae; genus PSRF01. Next base: position 15,062 of record JAVEEA010000045.1, on the reverse strand, counting down.
CGCGATAAGGTTCGCCTGCCCGCAACGCCAACAACAGGTGACGGCTTTGGAAGTCGGCGCCGCGAATCAGGTCAACGGCGCCGAGTCCCGCGGCGACGGCCCAACAGGTGTCGATGCGCACGAGGTCGGCTTCGCGGATCTCAGCCGCATCACGTTCGGTGAAGCTGAGCCCTCGTACGCGAATTTGCAGACGTTTCCACAGCAGTGACAGCAGCGCGCGTCGCGGACCGGCCGGCAGCGAGAAGCCCACGGCGGCGAGTACTGAACGAATTAACTCCAGGCCTTCCTCGCTGTGGCCACCCATGAGCAACTGCTGCGCGGCGCGGCGTTTGAAGTCGAGGCTGTGGCCCGCCGAGGTCAACTGGGCCACGTCGAGATAGGCCTCCGCCGCTTCCGCCGGACGCCCGGCGTTGACCAGGGCGTCGGCGAGGCCGCGCTTCAAGTCGACGAGTTCAGCGCCGCGCGCCGGCGCCAACTCGAGGGCGCGGCGGAAGAACCCGGCCGCCCGATCAAACGCAAGTGCAGCTGTTGCCTTGCGGGCCGCGACGGCGGCGTGCAGCGCGGCGCGCACCCGTTCTCCCGCCCCCAGATAGTGTTCAAACAACGCCTCGGGATCGTCGACGCCGCGCGCTTCGAGCGCCTGGGCCAACCGGCGGTGAATCTGAATCGCGCGACTCGGATCGAGTTGCGCGGCGAGGGCTTCGCGAATGCCATCGTGATAAAGCTCGAGCGTGTGGCTCGAGCCGCCGCTGCGCAAAAACTGCGCGGCCCGCAACGCCGTTACCAGCGGCAACTCATCGCCGTGAAGTTCCGCGGCCTGGTAGGCCACCTCCGGATTCACCGGGCGTCCGGCGATGGCGAGTGCCTCGACAAACTGACGCGCGCCTTTGGGTAGATGACGCAAACGAGCAGCGAGCATGTCGGCGAGGGTGATGCCGGTGGTGGCAGTTTGATCGCTGGTCGCTGCGTAGCGCGCCAGTTGTTCCAACAGGAAGGGATTCCCCCGCGCCTCATTGAGAATCGCGTCAACAAACGGAGCGATGGCCGCGGCATTCTCGCCAAGCAGGTCGCGCAACATCTCCAGCGACTCGTCTTTCGCGAGTGCCCCGACCGTCACTTCGCGACAACTTTCGTTGCCGGTCTTGTCGAGCAGCGACTGCAAAAATGGTTTTGTCCGGAGGTCTTCGCTGCGAAAACTGGACAACAGCAGCAACGGCGGCGCGTCCGGGGGCCGCAACAAGTCTTCGAGCAACGTGGTGCTGTCGGCGTCGGACCACTGCAGGTCGTCAATATAGAGCACCAGCGGTTGCCGATCGGAAATGCGACCGAGCAGTTCCCGCAACGCTGCGAACGCTTTGCGGCGCAGGGCAAACGGATCCGGAATCTCCTGCTCGCGTTGCGGCGCATTGAAGACCGAGTCGACCTGGAGCATCACCGGAAAGAGTCGCGCGAGCGCCAGCACTTCGCGTGGCATTAACGCTTCCGCCTTCGCGTCAGAAAGCGACATCAGGTATTTCGTCAGGCTGTCGACCACTCCGTCCAGGGCTTTGTAAGGCACCGACTCGCGTTCATAGCAGCGTCCTTCGAGGATCACAACGCTTGCTTCGCGCGCGCGCAAGTCATCGAGGAAGTAACGCGCCAGCGAACTCTTCCCCATGCCGGAGCTGCCGTGCAGGTAGACGGTGACAGTTTGACCGCGGCGGGTTATCGCAAACGCGTCTTGCAAGTCGCGCAACTGTCCGGCGCGTCCGAAAAACGAAGCGGTTTGCGTCACCGGCGAGGGAGCGACCGCGGATATCGGCAATTGCAACGGCCCGGTCCTTCCCTGGCCGAGAATGCGCAACACTTCATTGCCGGACGGACGCTCGTCAGGCTTGCGTCGCAGCAAACCGACGCATAGCGCGTTGAGATCCGGCGGCAGATTCGCGACTAGTTCCGCCGGCGCGGGTGGATCGAAGTTCTGCTTGTTCATCATCACTTCGAAAAATTTGCCGGCAAATGGCAAGCGCGCAGTCAGCGCCTGATACAAAATTACGCCGACGCTGTACCAGTCGCTGGCGCGCGAAATAGGAAGTTGGGCGCCTTGCTCGGGAGACATGTAGTCAGGCGTGCCGGCGAGCGTCACACTGTCATGCAATTCCGCCCCGGCGACTTCGGCCACCAGACCAAAATCCAGAATGACAACCCGCCCTTCTTTGGTTACCAGCAGATTGGAAGGTTTAATGTCGCGATGAAGCTTTCCGGTTTCGTGTAGGGCGTGCAGGCCTTCCGCGAGTTGCCGCAGCGACTTCCGCAAGCGATCCAGATCCAACTGTGCCTTGGCGAGCGAAGCCTGCTCGGGAGATTCGCGCGAGTGGGATGAGGAAAAAGTTGACCTAATCGGCTCAAGTTGCCGCGTTTCGGCTTCATAGTCTGCCAGTTGTTCATCGCTGGGATCGCGGGAGTCTTTGCGCAGCGTGGGAGTGCGCGAGGATTGTGCTTGGCGCGCGTGAAACCCGGGACGGACGTACTCCAGAAAGTTGACGCCCTGGACCAACTCCATCGTGAAGAACCAATACTGGCCGTCGGCCATGAACTCGTAGAGCGCAACCAGGTTTGGATGTGAGACGTCGGCAAGCGAACGAAATTCATTTTTGAAACGTGAGATGTGAGAGGCTTCGGCGCGCGTCAACGTTTTCAGCGCCACTACCTTGTCAGTCTCGCGGTCGTGTGCTTCATAGACCACACCCATCCCGCCCGAACCAAGGCGACGGCGAATGCGGAAACGGTCGGTGCCGAGAAAGTCGTTGGAGTGTTGACTCATTGCCAAGGGCGAAGCTGCGTAAAGCCGACGCGAGCATGTAAGTTAGTATAGATTAGTCTAAGTCATAAGTGTGTCGCGGTGATAGATTTTCCTATGGGTGGCAGGGCGCGTCAGCAGCGTTGCGGAATGAACAGAATTTGAGAATCAGTCCGCAGATCTTCTCGTGGTAAATCCTGGCGCTTCGGTTTTAGTTTAAGGAGATTCAAATGGACTGGCGCGTTTTCCTAACGACCTTTGGCGTAATTTTTCTCGCGGAGATGGGAGACAAGACCCAACTCGCCGCGATGACCATGGCGGCCCAGACGAAAAAGCCCTGGGCCGTATTCATCGCGGCCGCGTTGGCGCTGACGGCTGTTTCCGCGATCGGAGTGGTGGTGGGCAGTGTGGTGGGAGACTACCTGCCGTTGATTTGGATCAAGCGCGTGGCGGCGGTCGCGTTCATCCTCATCGGCGTGCTGATACTGGCCGGAAAATTCTGAACAGCCTGGCTTTCATTGCGAACCTTGGCGAGACCTCCGCGGCCTCTGCGTTGAGCCGACTTGGTACCAGAACTTGAAACGCGGAAGGAATACAACTCCGGCCGTGCGGCAGGAGTGTTATCATCCCCGTTCGCAACCAGCTTGAATTTGGAGACCTTCAATGCCGCAGACGCCACATACGGAACGCCACTTCACCGCCAGCGAAGTGGTGCGCGATATTGTGATCGGCATGTCCGACGGTTTGACTGTTCCTTTCGCGCTGGCCGCGGGCCTGACTGGCGGACTCGCCGGTACGCCGAATCCGAATGGCATCATTGTCACCGCCGGCCTCGCCGAGATCGCCGCCGGCGCGATTGCGATGGGACTGGGTGGTTACCTCGCCGCCAAGAGCGACGCCGAACACTACCTCAAGGAACGTGAACGCGAAAAACGCGAGGTCGCCGAGATTCCGCACGAAGAGATGCGCGAAGTGGCGGAAGTTTTTCAGGAGTATGGACTGACGATGGAAGAAACCTGGCCCATCGTCGAAGCCCTGCGACGGCAGCCGAACAAGTGGATCGACTTCATGATGCGTTTCGAACTCGGCCTGGAAAAACCGGATCCGCGCCGTGCCTTAACGAGTGCCGTCACGATTGGCGGGGCTTATGCCGCCGGCGGTTTCGTGCCGCTCGCGCCTTATCTTTTTACGCGCAGTCCACACACGGCGCTGTTTGTTTCGATCGGCGCGACTCTGGCGGCGTTATTTATTTTTGGATTCATCAAAGGCCGGTTCACGGGTACGCGGCCCACGCGTAGCGCGTTGCAGACGGCGCTGATCGGGAGTCTCGCGGCCGGAGCCGCGTTCCTAATCGCCCGCGCGATCACCTGATCAGCGGCTAGTTAGCAGCCATTACCCACTAACCACTGCCCCATGACGCCGTGCACTCATCCCTGACCAGCAGAGTTAGATCCGGCGTTCTCTGGAACACTCTCGCCGTCTCTTCAACGTACCTTTCCGGTTTGGTGCGCTCGATCGCGATGGCGCGATTACTGGCGCCGGATGATTTCGGATTGTTTGGCATGGCGCTTACGGTGGTTACCGGTTTGAACGCGCTCACCACCATCGGTTTGGACATCTCCGTCATCAAAACAAAATTCAAGACGGACGCTGAACTTACGAAACACCTGGATACAATTTGGACCGTCGACTTAATCCGACGGCTGGTGCTCTCCCTGTTGCTGCTCGCGCTCGCCTACCCGGTGTCGCATTTCTATCGCGAGTCGCGACTCTACGAAATCCTGCTGCTTTTCAGTCTGCTGCCCTTCGTCCAGGGTTTTCAAAATATTGGGCTATTGATTTACCGCAAGCAGGTAAACTTTCGCCGGATTGTCTGGCTGGAACTAGCGACCAACTTCCTGACCGCGGCGACCACAATTGTGCTGCTTGTTTGGACGCGCAACGTTTGGGCGCTGGTGTTGAGCCAATTGATCGCGGGCGTGATCGCGGTAGCCTTGTCGTACCTGTTTCATCCCTACCGGCCGCGACTCGGATTGGATAAAGAAGCGTTTCAACTCGCGCTCGCGTTTGGCAAGTATGCCGTCTTGATTGGAGTGTTGGGTTACGTCATGCAGATGGCGGACAACATTTTGCTGGGTCGACTTTTCAATGCCGCGGTGCTGGGGACCTATGTCATCGCTTACAACCTCGCGACCTTGCCGATTTATGCAGTCGCCAACGTCATCGTCGGAGTTACCTTTCCTGCTTACGCGGAAATCCATAGTGGTGGTCCAGGCGGAAGCGCGACCGTCAGGGAGCGCTCTCCTGGTCCGGCAGTTGATCGTGGGCCAGAAACCGAGCCCTTGCTGACGCGCGGGCTACTGCCCCGTGGGCTGCTGCCTCGTGGGCTACTGCCCAGTGGCCTTCCACCCCCCGAGCTGCCGCGATTGGAGCGCGCCTTCCTGAGGGTATTCACGCTGGGCTCCCTTCTGCTCGCTTTAACGTCCGCCCTGCTGCTGTTACTGGGCGACGAAATTGTGTTCATCCTGTACGGCGCGAAGTGGTCCGCTGCCGGCGCCATCTTGCGAATTCTGGCAGTGCTGGTTTTCTGTCGCGGCTATTCGGTACTTATTTCGCCGCTGCTGGTGAGCATTCGCGGCAACGCGCCGGACGCCAAGATCAAACTCTTCGAAGCCGCCATCTTTCTAGCGTTGCTCTACCCGTTGACCAGCAGATTTGCGGGTACTGGCGCAGCCTGGGCCGGCGGCATTGCGTTCTTCGTTACCATGATCAATCGCGTCTACTTTGCCACCAGGCTCTTGCCCGATATCGCGCAAACGATCCGGCGGACCATTCTGTACAGCGTGCTTGCAACCGTGGCGGGAATTGCGCTGGGGATGCTCGCAATCGCAAAGATTGAAAATGCGCCGGCGCGTTTGCTGCTGGGCGGCGCTACCATTGGGATCGGGGTTACTGTTGCCTCGCTGCTTCTGTTGCCGCGGCTGCGCGCTGAGTTAGCGCGCCTGTTCTCGGCGTTCACCTGGCTTCCGCTGCGCCCTGGCGGTGAATAATGTTTCGGACCACGCCAACCGTGGCGCCGCCGAACGCGGAGTTTACGCAGAGACTGAGTTAGAATCGTGCTTATCTAAATTAATCCACGGCGAATAATTTTCCTCAAGGTTTTTCCTGGCTGCACAAAGGTGCGATAATCGGCGGTTAGTAACCACCGCTAAATTGTCACTTGAAAGAGTTCCAAAGCTATGAGCACCGCGATTGAAGAAACCAAGCAACTCGCCGAACCAACCACCAACAAATGGGTCTACCTTTTCGAGGAAGGAAGCGGTGACGACAAGTCGCTGCTGGGCGGCAAAGGCGCCGGCCTCTGTGAAATGACGCGCGCTGGTTTGCCGGTGCCGCCGGGTCTGATCGTTACCACCGAAGCATGTAACGCCTTTTTTGATAACGACAAAAGTTTTCCCGCGGGACTGTGGGACCAGGTCAAGGAAGGTCTGCAAAAAATCGAGCAGAAGGTGGGGAAGAAATTCGGTGACCCGCAAAATCCGCTGCTCGTTTCCGTGCGTTCGGGAGCCGCTTTCTCCATGCCGGGCATGATGGACACCGTACTCAACCTCGGCCTGAACGAAGAGACGGTCACGGGCCTGGCAGCGCAGACCGGCGACTTGCGGTTTGCGCTCGACGCTTACCGTCGCTTCGCATCGCTGTTTGGCGAAATCGTGATGGGGGTGGCCCACGAGAAGTTTGAACGCGTCATGGACCGTTACAAGGCGCAGACGCAGGGTGGGCGCGACACTGACTTAAAACCGAAGCACTTGCGCGACATCATCGCCGCCGAGAAGCAGATCATCCTCGCCGAGCAACATGCCATACCGGAAGACCCTTACGAACAACTGCGCGTTGCGATTGCGGCCGTCTTTAATTCCTGGATGGGCCGGCGCGCGATCGACTATCGCCGCGTAAACCGCATTGCCGATTCACTTGGCACCGCTGTCAACGTGCAGGCTATGGTCTTCGGTAACATGGGCGAAGACAGCGGCACGGGCGTCGCTTTCACGCGCAACCCCTCGACCGGCAAGAAGGAACTCTACGGCGAGTACTTACTCAAGGCCCAGGGCGAAGACGTGGTCGCTGGCATCCGTACGCCCAACCCGATCAGCCAACTGAAGAAGGAACTGCCAAAAGTTTACGAAGAGTTTGCGTCCATCACCGGCTTGCTGGAACGCCAGTATCGCGACATGCAGGACTGCGAGTTCACAATCGAACGCGGCAAGCTTTGGATGTTGCAAACTCGCACCGGTAAACGCAGCGGGGCGGCGGCCGTGCGCGTGGCGGTGGAAATGGTTGGGGAAAAGTTGATCGACCGCGCTACCGCGGTGCAGCGGGTTACCCCCGAACAACTTGATCAGCTGCTGCACCCGACAGTGGATCCGAAAACCAAAGCGACGGTGCTGGCAACCGGACTCCCCGCGAGTCCCGGCGCGGCCCAGGGCCAGGTAGTTTTCAGTCCCGACGAAGCCGAGGAACTTACGCGAGAAGACGAAAAGGCGAAAGTAATTTTGGTGAGACAGGAAACGAGTCCTGACGATTTCCACGGCATGGTGGCTTCGCAGGCGATCGTTACGGCGCGCGGCGGCATGACTAGTCACGCGGCGGTGGTGGCGCGCGGCATGGGCAAGCCCTGCGTCTGCGGCGCGAAGGATCTCGACATTGACTACGGACAACAGCAGTTCACCGTGGACGGCACGGTGATCACTAAAGGCGACTGGATTACGGTGGACGGCTCAACCGGACGCGTGTTCCTGGGCCAGGTGCCGACGATTCAGCCGACGCTGGGTCCGGAGTTTCACGAACTGATGACCTGGGCCGACAAGTTTCGTCGCCTGCGTGTGCGCGCGAATGCCGACACTCCGCTCGACGCGAAAGTGGCGCGACAGTTTGGCGCCGAAGGCATCGGCCTGTGTCGCACCGAGCATATGTTCTTCGGCGACCAACGCCTCGCCGCCATGCGTGAGATGATTCTCGCCGATGGGCTCGGCGCGCGCGAGAAGGCGCTCGACAAATTGTTGCCGCTCCAACGCGGCGACTTTGTCGGCATCTTCCGCGAGATGGTCGGCCTGCCGGTAACGATCCGTTTGCTCGATCCGCCGCTGCATGAATTTCTTCCCAACGCCGAAGAACTGATGAGCGAACTCAGCGAACTGAAGATGGCAGTGCGCCTGGCAACTACGTTGAGCGACATGGACAATCTGTTGGACCAGATTGACGAGAAGCGCCGCTTGCTCCGGCAAGTGAATCGCATCCGCGAAGCCAACCCCATGCTCGGCTTTCGCGGTTGCCGTTTGGGTCTGGTGTTTCCCGAAGTGACGCGCATGCAGTGTCGCGCAATCTTCGAAGCCGCCTGCCTGGCGCAGACGGAAAAGAAAAAGGCTGAATTGGAAATCATGGTGCCGCTGGTATCACTCAGTGAAGAACTACGGCAGCAACGCCAGGTGATCGACGAAGTGGCCCAGCAGGTGATGGGCGAACAGGGCATGACGATCGAATATCGTGTCGGCACAATGATCGAATTGCCGCGCGCGGCGTTGATGGCCCAGGACATCGCGGCCCACGCCGACTTCTTTTCGTTTGGCACGAACGACCTGACGCAAACCACGTTTGGTCTCAGCCGCGACGACTCGAGTCGCTTTCTGCCCAACTATGTCGAGCGCAAGATCATGCCCGAAGATCCTTTCCAGGTGCTGGACCGCGAGGGCGTAGGTCAACTAGTGCGTCTCGGCACGGAAGGCGGACGCCGCGCAAAACCGGATTTGAAGGTGGGCATCTGCGGCGAGCATGGCGGCGATCCGAGTTCGATCGCGTTCTGCGACGAGATTGGTTTGAACTATGTGAGCTGTTCGCCGTTTCGTGTGCCGGTGGCGCGCCTCGCCGCCGCACAGGCCACGCTCGCCGCCGCCGCGAAAGCGGAAAAAAGCTGACTTTGAAGTGCGCCGGCCCGGCGGCGCTTTGGCCGTAGTGGTTGTCGCGGTTCGGGGAGACCGAACAAAGCGGTGACAGGTCACCGCACTCCAAAGAGTTGAGTGAGTTGTCGAATAGGTATTTTTGCCTGGTTGTTTTAATCATTAACAAGACAGATAAGCATGTCTGTCCTAAGCAAAGGAGTTATCATGAAAAGGTTTGTATTGCTGGCTACATTGTTGGCAGTTTGTTCCCTCGGCGTGCTCGCGCTGAGTTTGCCCGCTGAAGTCCCGGTCGCAGGTACTGCTGCCCCCACGTTCAAGCTCACCACGAACGAAGGCAAGGTGGCGAGCTTGTCGGATTTCAAAGGCAAGTGGGTGGTGCTCTACTTTTATCCGAAAGACTTTACCAGCGGCTGCACGCTGGAAGCCCACAACTTCCAGCGCGACCTCGCGAAGTATAAGAAAGCGAAGGCGGTGATTCTCGGCGTTAGTGTCGACACGGCTGACTCACACAAGAGCTTCTGCGCGAAGGAAGGGTTGAACTTCAAACTCCTCTCCGACGCCGACGCGAAAGTTTCCGAGGCCTACGGTTCGGTGATGGACTACAACGGCATGAAGCTCTCCGCGCGCAACACCTTCATCATCGATCCGAAGGGTAAGATTAGGCAGGTGTTTGTGAAAGTAAACCCGGGCGGGCACAGCGAAGAAGTGTTAGCGGCCCTGGCGGCATTACAAAAGTCTTAGACTTTAATTGAACCTTCCAGATAGTTAGGAATTCACAGCCTCTGCGTTAGCTTGGCGAACTCTGCGGCTCTGCGGTGAAAATTCGTAACCGCGGAGTACGCAGAGCTTGCGCAGAGGGAAGCTCAGCTGAAGCAGTCGCAAATTACGCCACGGCAGTCCGTGCTAACCCGAGGTTACCGATGTCGATTCCGCGCCCAAACGTTTCCAAGTTCTCATTTGGCTTTTTGCTGTTCACAATGTTTTTCGTCTGCGGCTTGCCCCCGGCGTTCGCTCAGGACAAGAGCGAGAACAAACTCGATGACACGTTTCTGAAGAACCTGGAGTTTCGTTCTATTGGCCCAGCGAACATGGGCGGACGCATCGACGACATCGCCGTGGTGGAAAACAATCCCAGCACGTTCTACGTCGGCGCCGCGACTGGCGGACTTTGGAAGACGACGAATAACGGCACCACCTTCGAACCAATCTTCGACGCGCAAAGTTCTACCTCGATTGGCGACATTGCCATCGCACCCTCCGACGCGAGCATCATCTGGGTCGGTAGCGGCGAGCCAAATAATCGTCAAAGCTCATCCTGGGGCGACGGTGTCTATCGTTCGTTAGACGCGGGTAAGACCTGGACCAACATGGGACTGCGCGACACGAAACATATCGCCCGCGTCGTTATTGACTCGCGCGATCCCAGCATTGTTTATGTGGCTGCACTCGGCCATCTCTGGGGACCAAACAAAGAGCGCGGCGTTTTCAAAACCACTGATGCGGGCAAGACCTGGACTAACGTGCTCTTCATTAACGAAGACACGGGCGTCACTGATCTGGCAATCGACCCGGAAAGCCCGCTGACGCTCTACGCCGCCGCCTACCAACGCCGGCGCACGCCCTGGGGCTTCAACGGCGGCGGCGCCAGCAGTGCGATTTACAAAACCGTCGACGGCGGTGCGAACTGGACCAAGCTGACGAAGGGTCTGCCCGAAGGCATCACCGGCCGCATCGGTCTCGACATTTATCGGCGCAACCCGAACACCGTTTACGCCCTCGTCGAGAACAATAAGGGCGGCGTTTTTCGCTCCGACGATCGCGGCGAAACCTGGCGCAAGATGAGCGACATGGATTCGCGGCCCATGTACTACAGTCAGGTGCGCGTCGATCCCAACAACGATCAGCGCATCTGGCAACTGGCGGCGCCCATGTACTTTTCCGAAGACGGCGGCAAAAACTGGGTGACTAGTTTCGGCCAGCGCATTCACGGCGATTTCCACGCCATGTGGATCGATCCGGCCAATTCCGATCACGTATTGGCGGGTTCGGACGGTGGCCTTGAGGTCAGCTACGATCGCGGCCGCACCTGGGATTTCATCAACACGATTCCGCTGGGACAGTTTTACGAGGTCTCGCTGGATAACCAGAAACCGTTTTGGGTTTACGGCGGACTGCAGGACAACGGCAGCTGGTCCGGCCCGAGCGGCACGCTCAATCAGGAAGGCATCACCAACGACGATTGGTTTCGCACGGGCGGCGGCGACGGTTTTTATTCGGTGGTCGATCCCAGCGACCCGAGCATCGTTTATGTGGAATCTCAGAATGGCAGCGTTTCGCGTCTCGAGTTGAAGACCGGCGAACGCAAGTCGATCAAACCGGAAGCGCGTCCGGGCGAGAAGCGTTATCGCTTTGACTGGAACTCGCCGATTGTTATTTCGCCACACAACAATCACACCATTTACTTTGCCGGCAATCGTGTGTTTCGCTCCACCGATCGCGGCACGACCTGGACCTGGAGCGACGACCTGACGAAAGATCAAGACAGGGAAAAACTTCCGATCATGGGCGCCTTGCCCGACAAGACCACGCTCTCGCGTCACGACGGAGTGGAAACGTTTGGCCAGATCGTGACGCTGGCGGAGTCGCCAATCAAGGAAGGTTTGCTTTACGCCGGTACCGACGACGGCAATCTGCAAGTCTCGCGCGACAGCGGCAAGACCTGGAAAAACATCACGGACAAGGTGCCCGGCGTTCCGAAGAATACTTACGTCAGTCGCGTAGCGCCTTCGCGTTACTCGGAAGGCACGGCTTACCTGACGCTCGATGGCCATCGCGCCGACGACTACAGCACCTACGTTTTTATGACGACGGATTTCGGCGAGTCGTGGAAACCAATTAAGTCAAACTTGCCGGCGGGAGTCACCGCGCGTGTGATTCGCGAGCATCCGCGCAATCAGAACCTGTTGTTTCTCGGGACCGAGTTTGGCGCTTACGTTTCATGGGACCGCGGCGGGCGGTGGACTCGCTTGAAGGGAAATCTGCCGCTCGTGCGCATTGACGATATCCAGATCCACCCGCGCGACAATGCGCTCGTGCTGGCCACGCATGGCCGCTCAGTCTGGATACTCGACGATCTCAGTCCGCTTGAGCGTGCCGCCGACAGCGTACTCGCCGCTGACATTCACCTTTTCGACGTCGCGCCCGCCACGCATTTTCGTCTCTACGGTCGCAAGGGCGACACTGGTCACAAATGGTTTGCCGCGCCCAATCCGCCGTATGGCGCCGTGATCAATTATTACCTGAAGGACAAACCGAAAGATGACGTCAAGATTACGATTACGGACGCGAGCGGCGCCGTCGTTCGAGATTTGAAAGGACCGAAGGAAGCCGGACTCAGTCGCGTCGTTTGGGATTTGCGTTTGAATCCACCCGCACAACCGCCGGAGGGACAGGGTGGTGGCGGCGGCTTCTTTGGCGCTCCGCGTGGACCACGAGTGCGGCCCGGTGAATACACGATCAAGATTGCCGCGGCGGACAAGACCGCAACGGGGAACGTGCTGGTCCAGGAAGATCCACGCATACAGATCGTAGCGGCGGACCGCGGCAAGTTGGACGAGGCGATCGCGAAAACGTATGCCCTGCAGAAGTCGGCCGACGCGGCGCGCAAGACCATGCAGAGTTTGAAGACGCAGATCACGACGTTGCAGACTTCGCTTAAAGACAACCCTGACGTATCCAAAGCGACCAACGAATCAATCCAGAAACTGTTGGACCAGTTGGCGACCATTCAGAAGAAACTGGTCGCGGCCCCCGATTCCACCGGCAGCGCCGGTCCGGCTCTTCCCGACGAACCGCGTCCGCTGCTCAGCCAGATCAGTGGCATCGCCTTCGGGCTCGACAACTACACCGCCGCGCCCACCCAGGATGAACTCGTGCGCATCGCTGACCTGTCGCAGCAGTTGCGCGACTTGCTTGCCGAACTGAACAAGTTTACGGCGGAAGACGTCAACAATCTGAACAAGCAACTGCGCGACAGCGGCCTGCAATTTTTGAATACCGGTAAGCCGCTGGAGCCACCTCCGCGGTAAGATCGCGCTGGGAGCGCAGACATCCCCGTCTGTAGTGAGTGCGCAACGAACACTGCATCGCAAGAGGATTGACTGTAGGTAGGGAGTGCGCCTCAACGACCGCGGGCGAGGCGACCGCGCTCCCGGTAAGCAGTTCCGCCGACTTGGCTGACCAGCCACTGCCGCCATGGGATCGGGCATCGATCCCGAAATCCCCCCGAAATCATAAGCTGCGAAAAGTTTGCAGAACTGTCTGGAACGGTGGGTGAGATTTCGCAATTAGCTGTGCGGCTTCGGAAATATGCCCATCGTCAGACGCGCAGGAAAGCTCGCTCAATCAGCGAAACTCGCGCGTCATTCCTGTAAGGGCCTGCTGATAAAAGTGGCCTTCAAGTTGCAATCCGAAGGTAAGACCTGAGTCTCAATATGGGTGAACACAACGTCGAACCAGAGCTTGACGAACGGAAGCTGCATGAGTACACGCAGGCTTTGCTTGCCGACCTGCGGGCGTTGGCTTTCATGCTGGAGCAGGACTCGCTTGAGCGCGGCGTGCGACGCTTGGGCGCCGAGCAGGAGATGTTTATCGTCGATCAGAGCTTGCGTCCCGCTCCTCTGGCGATGGAAGTTTTGGCACTCGCCGCCGACCCGCGGCTAACCACCGAGATTGCGCGCTTCAACCTTGAGGCCAACCTCACTCCGCAACTCTTAAACGGACGCTGCTTCCACTTGTTACAAAGCGAGTTGGAGGTGGTCCTGGCGCAGGCGCGTTCGGCGGCAGGGGAATTCGGAGCCGACATTCTGCTCGCCGGGATTCTCCCGACGCTGCGAGTTACCGATCTAACGCTTGCTAACCTGACACCGTTGCCGCGTTATCGGGAACTTAACCGTTCGGTCACACGACTACACGGCGGCCCTTTTTCGATTCACATCAAGGGGCTCGACGAACTGCAACTAACGCACAGCAACATGATGATGGAAGCATGCAACGCCAGCTTCCAGGTCCACTACCAGGTGGACCCCGGTAATTTCGTAAACAGTTACAACATCGCCCAGGCGATCACTGCTCCGTTGCTGGCCGCCGCCGTTAACTCTCCGTTGTTGTTTGGTCATCGCTTGTGGCAAGAGACTCGGCTCGCACTCTTTCAACACTCGACCGACGCGCGTTCACCTAACCAACTCGCGCGCAGCCAACCAACGCGCGTGGGCTTTGGCGAGCAATGGCTGCGGCATTCCGTGATCGAGTTGCTGCACGATCAGATCGCTCGCTTTCGTCCGATTATGGTTACCCGTCCGGACGAAGAGCCGATGCAGGTATTAGCACGCGGTGAAATACCTTTGCTATCGGCGTTGCGCCTGCACAACGGGACCGTCTGGCCCTGGAATCGCGCGTGTTATGGCGTGGCAAACGGTGTGGCCCATCTGCGAATCGAGAACCGCGTGTTGCCCGCTGGGCCAACCATCAGCGACGAAGTAGCTAACGCCGCCTTCTTCGCCGGCCTGATGCTGGCTTTGCCGGCGGAGTATGGCGACATCTCGAAACTAATGGACTTTGACGACGCCAAGGCCAACTTTTTCGCCGCCGCTCGCAATGGTTTGGGCGCGCAGTTTAACTGGGTTAGGGGCCAAAGCTATGCTGCTCCCGCGTTGGTGCTTGAGCAGTTGCTGCCGCTCGCGCGCCAGGGCCTGCAAAGCGCAGCGGTCGCCGGCACGGACGTTGACCGGTATCTGGGGATTATAAGTGAACGTGTGGCGAGCGGGCAGACGGGGGCGCAATGGGCGTTGAAGTCAATTGCGGCCACGTCCAATCGCGGCCCCAGAGATGCCGATCAGCGCACGCTGACTGAGGCAATGCTCAAGCTACAGAAACAGGGGAACGCGGCGCATACCTGGCCCCTGGTAAAGGCGACTGCCGGCGCGGATTGGAGCCAGAGCTATCAAACCGTCGGGCAGTTTATGACTACCGATCTCTTCACCGTGCGGCCTGATGACCTGATTGATCTCGCTGCCAGTGTGATGGACTGGCGTCACATACGACACGTTCCGGTCGAAGACGAGCAGGGGCGGCTGGTGGGTTTGATAACTCATCGAGCGTTGCTGCGCCTGCTCATTCGTGGAACCCAAACGCCAAACACTGCGTTGCTAACCGTGCGCGAGATCATGAAAGTCGATCCGATTACGGTCCCTTCCACTACTCCGACGCTGGCGGCTTTGGAAACTATGCGCCGCAACCGAATGGGCTGTCTGCCGGTGGTGGACCAG
>JAVEEA010000032.1 GCA_030840675.1 Pyrinomonadaceae bacterium | reverse complement strand
GCCAGCCTGGTTGGCAGCATCGCTCTTTTGATCCTGACGATCATTCTTTCGCGACGCCTGGGCGCGCTGCTGGAACGGCGCATCGCCAAACGTGCCTACATCGATCCGGGTTTGCGTTACACGATGGTGCGGATGGCGCGTTACGTCCTGATTATCGTGGGCGTCCTGCTCGCTCTCCAGTTTGGCTTCAACATCAATCTCACTTCGCTGGCCGTCGTCTTCACCGCGCTTTCAGTCGGCATCGGTTTCGGCTTGCAATACATTGCCGCCGACATTGCGTCCGGGTTCATCCTGCTTTTCGAACGCCCGATTCGCGTCGGCGATCGCATCACAATCGGCGAAGATGAAGGGGACGTACAAAGCATTAATCTGCGGACCACCCTGGTGATGACCAACGATCGCATCGCGATCATCGTGCCCAATTCCCGTCTGGTAAGCCAGCGTGTGATCAACTGGTCCTACGGCGATCCGCGTGCGCGCATCGCGATTCCGATCAGCGTCGCGACCACTTCAGACGTGAACGCGGTTAGCGAAACGCTTTTGCAGGCAGCCCGTGACATTGAACACGTCTTGACCGACCCGCCGCCCAAGGTACAGTTCCTGCGCTTCGGCGACTACTCGCTCGACTTTCGGCTGCTGGTCTGGACGCGCAAGCCGAGCCGGCATCCGCAAATCAAGAGTGATATCAACTATCGGATTGAACGGCTGTTCCGCGAACGCGGCATTGAGATCCCGTTGCCGACGCAACAGCTCCTGCTAAGAAGGACCGACGCCACGGAGCTAAGTGACAACCTGTTGCCCGCTCGCGGGGAGTCAGAATCCGACTCCGATTAATAGGCCTTCCACCCGCCAGGCGGGCGAGGGCGCCCGCGCTCCTTAAATCAGAAAATCAGAGGCACGCTTAATCGACCACGCGAAGTCTCACTTCCGTTCCATTCGTAATGGGAGCGTGGGCGCCCGCGCCCCCCAACTTCCCGCAATCAGCAACCATTGCTTCCCACATCTGTTGCACCCAACGATGTCTTAGGGGTAGGCTACAACCTGACTGAGTGGGCGTTCATTCAGTAGTCTGAGATCACATTCAGCACCCGCAATCCATATGCGTTCCGCCCGTACTCTTAATCCTGAACGACCCGTGGTGGCCGACAAACGCGAAGCAATTCTGCGCGCCGCGATACGCGTGTTTGCTCACAATGGTTATTTCAATTCGAAAGTGGCCGACATCGCGAGCGAAGCGGGCGTGGCCGATGGCACCGTCTATCTCTATTTCAAGAGCAAGGAAGAAATTCTTCACTCTATTTTCGATCGCAGCATGGAAGAAGCGATCGCGGCCGGGAAACAACTGCTGGAACAGACTAGCGACCCGCGCGAGAAGCTGCGCCGGATTGCACACCTGCATCTTGAACGCCTGGGCGCGGATCGCGATCTGGCAGTCGTCTTTCAGGTTGAATTGCGCGGCTCCACCAAGTTTATGGAGGAGTTTTCCGCGGCGGGCTTTGCCGAGTATCTCAAACTAATCCGTTCCACGTTTGAAGCCGGGCAACAGGCGGGCGTCTTTCGTAAGGAACTGAACGGGAAGGTCGTCGCGAAAATACTCTTCGGCGCGCTGGACGAAATGGCCACCAATTGGATTCTTTCGCAACGCCGCTACAAGCTCGCGCCCATGGCCGATCAGGTGCTCGACATTTTCCTCAACGGAGTCAACGCCGAGTGAAGGAAGTAACTGAGATGTCGCCGCCGGTCGCAGTTGCGGTCCGGCAGCGCGTACCCCTGAGCGCAGACGAACCGACGACCCTGGTCGACGTGTTTGAGTATGTCGCGCGCACGCATCCGCGTGCCGACACGCTGAACTACAAACGCGCCGGTCGCTGGCTTCCCATCTCTGCCGCGGAAATGTTGAGGCGTGCGCACAACATCGCCGGCGGTCTGCACGCCCTGGGTCTCAAGGCCGGTGATCGGGTGGCGATTCTTTCCGAGAGCAGGCCCGAGTGGACCCTGACTGATGCCGGTTGCATGTTTGCCGCCGCCATTGACGTGCCAATCTACCCGACGCTGATGCCGCCACAGGTGCGTTACATCCTGCAGGATTCAGGTGCGCGCGTACTGGTTCTGGCCAACGAGGAAAAGTATCAACAAGTCCGCGACATACTGAGTGACTGTCCCGAGATTGAACAGGTAGTTTTTTTTGAACCGCCGCAGGATCAACAAACGACGGGAATCTCGCTGGCTGAACTGGAAGCGCGTGGCCGCGCCGCGATTACCGAACAACCGGATCTGATTAGCAGCTTGACGCGGCAAACCAAGCCCGCTGATCTCGCGACCTTGATTTACACCTCCGGCACCACCGGACAACCGAAGGGCGTGATGCTGACGCACGAAAACCTGGTGTCAAATCTCGTCGACTCCTCCGGTCACTTTTCGTTCAGCGTTAACGACTCAGCGTTGTCTGTGTTGCCGCTCTCGCACATTTTTGAGCGCCAGGCAATGTACATGTATCTCTTCCGCGGCATGTCCGTTTACTACGCCGAGTCGCTCGAGACTATTGGTCCAAACTTGCGTGAGGTACACCCGACGATCCTGGTTGGCGTGCCGCGCATCTTCGAAAAGATTTACGCGCGTATTCGCGAGCGGACCGCGGAAAAAGGCAGAGCGAGCGTGCTGTTGCTTAACTGGGCAGTCTCGGTGGCCAAAGAATACGCGCGCCTGACTATCTACGGACGGCAGGTGCCGCTCTGGCTGAAGTGGCAGCACCAGTTGGCGTCGTCGCTGATGTTCTCGAAATGGAAAGCTGCTTTGGGTGGATGCATGCGCCTGCTGGTTTCGGGCGGCGCCGCGCTGTCGGAAGAGATGACGCTAATCTATTCGGGCGCCGGCATTCCAATCATTCAGGGCTATGGTTTGACGGAAACGTCGCCCGTGATCACCGCTTCGTTGATTGCCGAGAATCGTCCAGGAGTGGTCGGCAAGCCGATCAGAAACGTGCAGGTGCGCATCGCCGCGGACGGTGAAGTCGAGACGCGTGGGCCTAACGTGATGCGAGGTTATTACAACCAGCCCGAAGAGACGCGCGCTGTGTTCACGGAAGATGGTTGGTTCAAGACCGGCGACATCGGCGCCATCGATGCTGACGGATTTCTCCGCATCACGGATCGCAAGAAAGAGCTTTTCAAAACCTCCGGTGGAAAGTACATCGCGCCGCAACCGATCGAGCAGATGATCAAAGGTTCGAGTTTTGTGAACCAGGTAGTGTTAATTGGCAACGGCCGCAAGTTTCCGGCGGCGCTGATCGTGCCAAACTGGGAACGGCTCGACTCCTACGCACAACTCAAAGGCATTCAGGGTAGCCATGCCGAACTCTGCAAACACCCGAAGGTTGTCGACCTCTTCGAGCGGCAGATTGCCGGTCTCACGACGGAACTCGCACAGTATGAGCGCGTCAAGAAAGTAGCGCTGTTGGAAAACGAGTTGAGCATTGAGGGTGGAGAATTGACGCCTACCTTGAAGGTGAAACGACGCGTGGTCGACGAAAAATATCGTGCGGCGATCGATTCGCTCTACGCCGGGCCGCGCAACTCTGGCGGCTGATTGCAGTCAAGGCAAGACGTGTGATGGGTGTTGGTGGAAGTGGCCCAGGATTCTTTCCGCGGCGTCGCGCGCAGCCTGATTCAAATAATAATCTCCGTCCGTTGCGGGCCGGGGTAGACGGATGCGCGCAGTTCGGTACGCCGGGTAGGTCTCTCCCGAGTTAACAATCTTCGCGGTGACGGGCGCAAAAACCGCATATTCGAGATAGACGTTATTGGGATCGTCGGAAACGTCGGTCCGTCCGCTCAGGTCTCGCGAGCGCAGCTGCAGCCAAACAATGTACGCTTCCTTCTCCGCTTTAGCCCTGGAGATGGCATCGAAACGCGACATGCTTCGTTCCGAAATCGTAGCCTGGACCGCCGGGGCGTCATTGAGCCGATTGCCGCAACTGCCGACGATGCCGCTGTAGACACTGAGCGATACGCGGAAGCCGTCGCTAATCTGATCCGTACCGACGATGAAGGTGAACGCGGGCTTTTGCTTTTCAGCCGGCGGTGCGGGCGTTGGGATCGCTTCCGGAGTTGGCGCTGGTTGCGGCGACGATTGCCGCGCGCGGCGTCCCGACTGCGCGACAACCACGAGGGCACAAGCGAACAACAGCGTGAGGCAGCAGATGCTGCAAAGAGATCTAAGTTTGCGTGAGTGGTTCCGCATAACGGTGAAGATTGTAGCACCGCCAAGCGGGAACGTGAGACTCGGTTTGATAAACTAAGCGGAACTTGAAGCGGTGGCTTGACGGCCAAACTCCTGACTCAAGTAGTTCGGATTTTAAACTTCTGTTTGGGCTCCTGATAAAGCAAACTAAAGTTTGAACTCTGAACTGCCTGCAGGTGCCGCGCAGATTAATCGTAACGTTATGCGTGAGGAGTAGCGGGTAGTGCCTTCATTGATCATCAGTCGCGTACGCGAACAGGCATTCAGAGTGCGCTCATTCGATCTGATGCCGGAGCACGCGGGCGCGAGACACGGCGTTCAGTTCGTACCGGGCCAGGTGGCAGTCCTGTCAGTAGGCAGTGAAGCGCCTGCGTATTTCGCGTTTGCGAGTGCGCCTGAGGATGCCGAGCTGGAAGTTCTGGTGAAACAAAAACAGGGCGCAAGTAATTTGATTTTCGACCTGCAGCCTGGTGAACGAATTGAGTTGTTGGAGGTGGCCGGCCAGGGCTTTGCGCTCGACGATCAGCAGGGCAAGGATCTGGTATTCGTCGCGATGGGGACGGGCGTTGCGCCTTTGCGTTCGGCGTTGCGTCACGTGCTGAAGCGGAAAGAAGAGTTTGGGCAGTTGGTGGTGCTCTACGGAGCGCGCACGCCCGAGGATTTTTGTTTTCGCGATGAGACGCAAGGCTGGCAGGATGCGGGCGTCGAATTGCGACAGGTGGTCTCACGGCCCGATGGCCACGACTGGTCCGGACCAACCGGCTATGTGCAGTCTTTGCTGGACCACGTGCTGCCGGATTTGCAGGCGCCAGTCGCGCTGATTTGTGGTTCACCGGAGATGATGGACCAGACGCGCGACCGCCTCGGCCGGATGGGCTTCAAAGCGAATGAGATATTGACCAACTACTGAAGGGGTTTGAAGGGTAGAAATGCCAACGCGCCATCAGCGTTAGTCCGCGGCTTGGTGGTCACGGGATTCGGGCGCCTTGACGACTTTGCTGTCGCAGAACCGCTGAATCGCTTTGAAGAGAATATTTTCCTGGCAATCTCAGTCCCGAGGAGAAGATGAATGCTGATAAGACGTAAGTTTAGCCGCCACTCTATATTCCTTCCGCTTTGCATTGTCTCGATCACCATCGCTGCCGCTGCGTCATTAAGTTTGTCGCCTAAAGTTAGCGCGCAAACCGGTGCGGGCAAGGCGCCGCTGACGCACGAGTCGATGTGGTTGATGAAGCGTGTCGGTGCGCCGAACCCGAGTCCGGACGGCAAGTGGGTTGTGTTTTCGTTGGTCGAACCAGCCTATGACGAGAAGGAGCAGGTTTCGGATTTGTGGCTGGTGCCGGCGGATGCGAGTGCGCCGCCGCGACGTCTGACTGTCAGCAAGAGCGCCGAGAGCGGCGTCGCCTGGAGCCCGGATTCACGGCGACTCGCGTTCGCCGCCAAACGCGAAGGGGATGACGCAAGCCAGATTTACGTGCTCGACGTTGCCGGCGGCGGCGAGTCGTTGCGCGTGACCTCGCTGGCGACGGGCGCGCGTTCGCCGCAGTGGCGGCCTGACGGCAACGCTTTGCTTTTCACTAGTACGGTGTTTCCCGGCGCCGCCGACGAAGAAGCCAACAAGAAGATTGCGGCCGAGCGGAAAGCGTTAAAATATCGCGCACGCGTTTATGAGAGTTTTCCAGTACGCAACTGGGACAAGTGGATCGAGGACACCGAAGCGCATCTGTTCGTGCAGGCTCTCGAGTCGGGCGCCAAAGCAAAAGATTTGCTGGCCGGATCAAAACTAATTTCCCAGTCGGGATTTGCCGGGCGCGTACAGGATTCGGGAGAAGAATTTGACGCCGTCTGGACGCCTGACGGACAGTCAGTCGTCTTCGTCGCCACCACCAACCGTGACAAAGCAGCTTACGCCACCACCAATTCTTCGCTGTTCCAAGTTTCCGCTGCTGGGGGTGAACCAGTCAGGCTTACGGCGGGTGACGACAGCTTCAGCCGGCCCACCTTTCGCCCGGACGGCAAAGCGCTCTACGCGATTTCCACCGTGGAAGCAAACGGCAAGGTGTTCAACTTTGATCGCCTGGCGATGTTTGGTTGGCCCAACGTGGGCCAGCCCACAATCATCACGGCAAACTTCGATCGCGCGGTCAACGGTTTTGCTTTCACGCCCGATAGCAGACAGATCTACCTAACGGCCGAAGAGGCCGGCAACGAAAAGCTCTTCACCATGCCGGCGAGTGGCGGCGAGGTGACTCTCGCGCTCGACATGACGCGCGGCGTCTATACCGGGTTGAAAATACCTGCCAACGCTCAGTCAACAATCATCATCGCTAACTGGGAAAGCGCGATGAACCCCCCGGAAGTTTTTCGTCTCGATCTCGACACTAAAACACAGACCCCGCTGACGAACTTCAACGGCGCGCAGGTCGCCAAAGTCGACTGGCAGCCACTGCGTCATTTTTGGTTTACCAGCAAAGCGGGCAAGCGAATTCATAGCATGGTCGCTCTGCCGCCGAATTTTAACGAGCACAAGAAATATCCGTTGCTGGTCGTCATGCACGGCGGACCTTACAGCATGTGGCGTGATAACTGGGGGCTACGCTGGAATCCATACCTGCTGGCGCGTCCGGGTTACGTAGTGCTGCTGACGAACTATTCCGGGTCTACAGGTTTTGGCGAGGCATTCGCCCACAGCATTCAGGGGGATCCTTTGCGTGGCCCAGCGAATGAGATCAACGAAGCAGCCGACGAAGCGATTCGCTTGTACCCGTTTGTCGACGGCACGCGGCAAGCGGCGGCTGGGGCGAGTTACGGCGGCCATCTCGCAAACTGGTTGCAGGCCACGACGACCCGCTACCGGGCGTTGATTAGTCACGCCGGATTGATCAATCTCGAATCTCAATGGGGCACGAGCGATACTATCTACTCGCGCGAGATCAGCAACGGTGGACCAGTCTGGGAGCAAGGAGCAATCTGGCGCGAGCAGAATCCCATTCGCTTCGCGAAAAACTTTCGCACACCGATCCTGCTTTCAGTTGGGGAAAACGATTTCCGCGTGCCGCTGAATCAGACGCTGGAGAATTGGAGCGTGCTGCAGCGACTACGCATTCCCAGCCGTCTGATTGTTTGGCCGGAAGAGAACCATTGGATTTCGAAGGGTGAAGATAGCCGCTACTGGTACCAGGAAGTGTACGCCTGGCTGAAGAAGTATTTGGGCGACGCTGACTCTCCGGCTGCCGCAGCCCAGGCAGCAGCCCGACCGTGAGGGAGGGCTCTGATTTCGCCAGGATGGACTACTCAACCGGCAGTCCCTCGATCCGCATGATCTCCAAAGCATTTGTGGTGGTGCAGGGACCCGGGCGCAAACGGTAATCGAAAACCATCCTGCCGTTCGCCACTTCATCGCGGAAATGGAAGTTGGCCAACCCCGTAATCTCATCAGTCAGTTTTGTTAGTTCTAAATCGTGGGTGGCGATAATCCCGACGGCGGTCGCATGGCGCGACAACGCACGCAGAAAGGCGCGGCCGCCCAGGTGACGCTCGCGGTTATTCGTACCCCTGAAGATTTCGTCAATTAGAAACAGGAACGGCCGGTCATCCGGAGCCTCAGCTGACTCCAGCAAGGCTCGCAATCGTTTCACCTCAGCGTAAAAATAAGAAATACCGTCTTGTACCGAATCACTGACTTTGATGCAGGTGAACATGCGAAACGGTGAAACGCGCAAGCGAGCGGCAGCGACCGGGGCGCCCGCATAAGCGAGGCAAAGATTTATCCCGACGGTCCTGACGAAAGTACTTTTGCCGGCCATGTTGGACCCCGTCAGGATCGCGATCTGATTGCCTTGCTGTTTGAGTTCAAAGTCGTTGCAGACTTTAGCTTCGCGCTTGATCAGCGGATGGCCCAGGCGCTCGGCCTCGTAACCCGCCAGCTCGGAATCAATTTCGGGAAACGTGTAACTGGGGTTGAGCTGCGCAAAATTGGCGAGTGAATTCAGCGCCTCGAGTTCGTACCAGGCATCGAGCCAAACGGGCAGAAGTTGGGCAAGATCCTTTTTCAGAAGTTCCAGCCGATAGGTGAAGTAGAAGTCCCAGGGAACGAGAGCGTTCAGTAGCAGCCAGAGCAGTGCGTTTGTACGCATGCCCAGCGCGCCCGCCATTCTCCCGACCCGACGCAATTCCCTGGCAGGGCTATTTTGTTTATCGAGAAAGGGCGCACAAATCTCAGTGAGGCCCGGACGGCGCCGCTGCTTTTCTGACTCCAGGTATTGAAACACAAACCGAAACCTGCGCAGGAGTTTCTCCAACTCCAGCGCTTCCCCCCAGGCGCGGCCCAGGCGCGCCTGTTTTGCGATCATGACGGATACGTAAGGGATGAACGCCAGCGGCCAAAGTGGCGGAAGCACTCCGAAGCTATTGAGCAGAAGCAGAGTAAGGTTCGCCGCAGCCAGGACGCCCAGCAGTTTGACGGTTCCCAAAAGCGACTTGCCGTTGACCGGCTGGTCCAACCACTTGACGAGCAACGTTGAATCCCATTGTTCGGCTTGTCCGCTTAAATTTCCGCTCGCCAATCGCGCGTGCATTTGCAACTTATCGCGGAACAGCGAATAGGTCGTGAGTTTCTGTACCGACTCCTGTCGCTTGCGAATGACAACTGGATCAGGCTGGGTGCTCAGCAACCATGACTTCAATCTGGCGCTGCCTTCCTTCGTTACCGCGTTGTCGAGCAGCCGATGCAGCGACCTGGGACCAGTGACGTCGAGATCGGCTGCGAAAGGATGCGCTCGATCAGGCAACGTTTGATCTGAGGGCGGCAGCTGGTCCCAGGCAAGCGTGATGCGAGCTACATGGACTTGCTTGATTTGCAGCATGAGCGAGTTGCGGGTAATGCTGTCCCGCAGCCTCTTATGTCTGAGAGCGACCCCGCAGAAGACAGCGACAACAAACGCAAGCGCGATCAAGGCGCCGGTACGCGTTTCGGATTGGCAAAGAAATAGACAGAGAAACATCCCGGCGGCGAAAACAACGCGGCGAGCAGTCCAGTACTGCTTGCTTACGTGCTCGAGTTGTCTGTCGCGACGTTGCAGCCGTGCCGCTCGCTTTACGAGGCGTTCCAGCGCTATCACATCGCCGGTTGAGTTTGCTTGCATATGTCTAACGTGGGGCTTCACTTTGTCCCAAGTATTAAGAGTGTGCCTTTGTCAGTGGTTTTCACCAAGACCGCTGATACGGCGGTGTGAATGAGAGTCCAAACGCACCAGTACTCGGCCAGTCGCTGCTTTCCGTTTTGGTTGACCTCATCGATTACTATTGACAGTCGTTTTTAGCGGAGCTAGCATCGGCGGCGCCACTCAAATTCGCTGGTGAGTTTCTCGCGTTCACCTCTCAATTGAAAGGGCCCGCCAGAGGTTTTTCTTTTGACAGACCAAGTGGTCGCCTTGCGAACCGGCAAAGCGTATCTGCCGCGAAAGCGTCAGCTCCAACTGCCAACCATGTCCTCAACCAGGGAGAAATCCGATGCCGACCAAGAAAAAGTCTCCGGCCAGTGCCGCCAGGAAAAAATCCTCCAAGCAGCTGATAACAGGGGTGAGGAAGCTGCAATTGCGCGCGGTTTCGGCGCGCCACGTTGTCGTCAAGCAACTCGCCGCTCCACCCACGTTTGTTAAGCCCAAGAAAATTCATCCACGCCATCTGCTCCCGCTCGTGAGAGAAGGGATGGAGCGCGGCTTCCATAGCCAAACCGCGGAAGCGTTTCTGCGGCCACTCGGGATGATCAGGTCGCCGCAACTGATGGCCGCGGGCGCCCCGCTCGCCGCCGACAATGAGATCACCCTCGTAACAAACACCGAATTAACCAAGGCCGCGCAACAGCAAACGGCTTCCAACGTGGGTGAGCCGAGCGTGGCCGTCAACGGCAACGTGGTGTTCTACACCGGCAACTGGTATGCGGCGGTCTCAAATGATGCGGGCCGAACCTTCCAGTTTATCGATCCGGGTGGTTCCTTCAAGAACCCCAAACCGAATTCCGAGTTCTGTTGCGACCAGGTGGTCCACTACATCAGCAAGATCGATACGTTTGTCTGGCTGCTGCAGTATGGACCAGACACGGGCGATAACATCCAGCGACTAGCCTTCGCCAAAACCGCCGATGTGGTTGCCGGCAAGTGGCGCTTGTTTGATATTACGACCCAAAGCCTGGGCGTAACCGGCGCCTTCCTCGACTTTCCCGATCTCGCGCTGAGCGCGAACAACCTTTACGTAACCACGAACATTTTTGGACCAGGCAACAATGATTTCGGGAGTGCCGTGATACGCATTCCGTTTGCGAGTATTGCGAGCGGAAAGCCGACCGCCCAGTCGTTTGTCTCGATGGACCTGCAGAGTTTTCGCGTCGCGCAAAATTGCGACACCACCGCGTTTTTTGCGGCCCACCAGGATACGAGTACGCTCGCGGTGTTTTCCTGGAAGGAAGGGCAGGCGACGCCGGTGCGCAAGTCAGTCGGTGTTGCGCGTTGGTTGGGGGGCAACGGCTATATCTCAACTACGCCGGATGGGCGCCGCTGGCTGGATCGCGCCGACCCGCGCCTGACCGGAGCGACGCTCGCAAAGAACGAGCTGTGGTTTGCCTGGACCGTTGATCGCAACTCAAATCACCGGCCCAATCCTTTCGTACAGATCGCTCGAATCGACGCCACCAATTTGACGCTGCTCGATAACGTCAACATCTTTGACTCCAATTCGGCGACTGCTTACGGCGCACTCTCGACTAATGAAAACGGCGAGGTCGGCATCTCCTACATGATTGGTGGTGGACCACTCGCGCCTTCACACGTGGTGGCAATTCTGACGGGAGTACGAAAAGACATGGTGGTCTCGAATGGCGATCGCGGCCCGCTCGATCCGAAAAATGGCCGCGGCGAGTGGGGCGACTACCTCACCGTGCGCCGTGCCTTTCCGAACCAGAAATTATTTGCCGCCACCGGCTTCACGATGAAAGGCCCGGGTGATAAATCAAATCGCGACGCGACTCCGCGGTTCGTTGTGTTCGGGCGCGCGGCCGACGTTGGCGGACCGTTTGCGGGAGTGGACGGCGGCGCCACCGGTGTCGTAGTAACGCCCGGCATTGGAGGTGCGCCGGTGGTGGTTCCGCCAGTAGTCATTCCTCCGGTAGTTGTGCCGCCGGTCATTATTCCAGGCACCGAGACTGCTGGGACGCCGTTCAAGAACGTTAACACGCTGCCGGTCGTCAGTTCCTCGGTGGCCGCGCAAATCAAAGCGGCAGCCAGGGCTGAAGGCGAACAGGAGTCACCACACGAGAGTCTGTTCGTGCCGCTCATGATGGTTACAAAGCCGGGCGTCGAGCGTTGGCCGGTGAAGACCGGCAACGACGTAGACGTAGCCAACGTTGGGAAGAACATCGTCGCCGGTGTCGACCTGGGCGTGGGAATTGTTCAGGCCACGGTCGAGGAGTTGATCGTGATGGGCCGCCCGTTAGGCATGAGGCCCGCCTCGAAGAACTTCGACTCCAGTTTTCACCAAACGCGTTTGGGAGTATTCGAAAGAACCGTCTGGCAAATCATGGCGGACGTCATTGCGCTCAAGCTCGAGAAGGATGGCGACTACCATCTTGTGCTGCAGGGAGCCAGCGGCGAAACCATGGTCGCGGAGATACCGACCCCGACGAAGACGTTTGTTACCGGCAGTCCCTGGCTCGCCAACCTGAAGGACGCCCGAAAGAAAATAGACGATAAGCTGGTGAATAAACTGACGCCCGCAAGCTTCGTCCAGTTTGAAGGCATGCTGGTGCCGCGGGAATCTCTGCCGGCACCGGTGCAGATGTTTGCCATGGCAGCCCCGTCACACATCCTTTCGTTCAGCACCCAGGCAGACGGCGATACGCTCGAAGTGGCTACCTTCAAGACGAAGGTGAAACCCACCGCGGCGCGTATCACAGGTGTCGGGTTCTTCGACAAAGTGCATGGGCAGATGGGCGTGGCGCAGTTCAACGGTGCGGAACTCCATCCGATTCTTAAAATCGAATTCCTCTGAGGTTAGCGAACGATGGGTTTTGGTTACGTCTTGCTGGCGTCCTATTGGACCATACTCGTGGCGGAGTTGATCGGCGACAAGTCGATCTACACCGTGGCGTCGTTGTCGCTTAGGTTCCGGGCCAGGATCATGTTGCTGGGAATGTTCCTGGCCTTTGCCGGTAAGATGCTCGTGGCGGTACTGACTGGACAGTTGCTGGTGCAAATACCGGCACACTGGACTGCCGTCTTGAGTACCGCGATCTTTTTCACTTCAGCAGTCTTGATCTGGTTCAAGAAACCGCGGGAGGTTTCCGATCCGCAAGAGGTGACCTGGCCGCGCGCGGTGTTCGTCCCCTTCGCGGCGCTGTTCCTGACGGAATGGTGTGACGCGGGCCAGATCACTGCGGTGGCCCTCACCGCTCAATTTCATTTTCCTCTGGCAACCTGGTTAGGCGGGACTTTGGCACTGATGACGAAAGCAGGTTTGGCAATTGCGCTCGGTGTGAAACTTAGACATCGCATTCCTGAGAGACGTTTGCGCGCGCTGGCAACTGCGTCGTGTTGCGTGCTGGGGTCAATCTCTTTTCACCAGGCGTTCCTGCGTTAAGCTTCCGAGGCAGTCTAACTCCGGACGCTTTATTGATCTTCGTCAATTTGATCTGCACCGGATTTGTCCGAGG
>JAVEEA010000016.1 GCA_030840675.1 Pyrinomonadaceae bacterium | reverse complement strand
GTAGGAGGCTGCGGCGGAGAACGTCGCAAACGATCCCCTCGCGGCGATCTCCTGGGCCGAGTTCATAAACGCGCCCCACGCAACCGCAGACATGGCAGACCCGACCGAGATTCTCCGCACCCCAAGTTCCGCTAACTGCGCCACGGTCAGATCGCAATTGAAACCTGATACGAGTACGTTAACCGGCTTTGGTGAAACTGCGTTCACCAAGGCTGCGATCTCTTCAGGCTTGCTGACGCCCGGCGCGTAGAGACAATCGGCGCCCGCCTCGGCGAACGCGATGAGGCGCGCGCGGGCAACGCGAAACGGATCCGAATCTCCGACGAGCCACGCCTCACAGCGCGCCGTCAGCATGACGGGAATTCCTGACGCGTCGATCGCCGTGCGCGCCGCCTTGATGCGTTCGACCGCGAGTGCAAAATCGTAAAGCGGCGTGGCCGTGCCGCCGTTTGCATCTTCAATCGATAAGCCAGCCACACCCGTTTCGACGCATAGCGCGACGCTCTCAGCCACACCTTCCGGTTCATCAGCGTAACCATTTTGAAAATCCGCATTCACAGGCAGCGGCGTGGCCGCAACAACGTCGCCGACGTGGGCCAGCATCAAGTCGCGCGAGACCACCGAGACGGAATCCGGTAGCGCGCGCGAAAAGGCGAAACCGGCGGAAGTGGTAGCGAGCGACTGAAAACCAAGATGTTGCAGATAGACTGCGCTGCCCGCGTCCCAGGGGTTGGGCAAAACAAAACAGCCGGAAGTGTGCAACTCGCGAAACTTCTTGACGGCGGATGATTGCGCGAACGACGAATTGTGCATGTTCGTGATCCTACTATCTGCACGCGACTCGCGCTAGCTGCGGTACGGTCCAGTTGTTCTCTCATTCACACAGCGGCTTCCGCCCGATGGAAAAAGTAGCTGCTTGTTCCCCATTCTGAAGCGGACCTACCTAAGAGAGGACGCTCTTACAACTGGAGCGCGGGCGCCTCGCCCGCATGCGAGATCGTAATGGCCCGGAGATCCGGGGCGACACTCCGCTTACAACTGGAGCGCTGGCGCCCTCGCCCGCATGCCGGTAAACCGATCACCCGTGAATGGGGCCCGAGGGAGTTGTAATCATTGACAGGTTCGCGCAAAGCGGCCTAACCTACGCGCGTCTCTTTCAATGCTCGTCCTCCTCAAGACTAAACGTCTAATTGGTGAACTGAAAAATCACAATGCAGTTTGACCTCGACAGTCCAGAGTTCCTCGCTAACCCGTACCCTATCTTCGACGAGATGCGAAGCGTTGCGCCGGTCTATTGGAGCGACGCAAATGGCTACTGGCTGCTGACGAGTTACAGCGACATCGTTGCGCAAATCCAAAACGACCGGCTCTCCTCTAACCGCATCCGCGCGCACGCCGGCCGCATGCCCGAGGCGGCGAAGGAACACTTCCGTCCCTTCTTCGCCGCCGTCTCTTCCTGGATGTTAATGATCGATCCGCCCGATCACACGCGCCTGCGCGGGCTGGTAAACAAAGCTTTCACGCCGCGCGTGGTGGAAAACATGCGCGGACTCATCGAGCGTCTGGTCGCCGAAATGCTCGCGGCGGTGAAACCCACCGGACGCATGGACATCATGACTGACCTGGCGAATCCGCTTCCGGCTATGGTGATTGCCGAGTTACTCGGCGTGCCGGCGATGGACCAGCAACAGTTTAAAACCTGGTCCGACGATATTGCGCTGGCTCTCAGCGGCATTGACAGCGCGAAGTCGAAAGAGGAACTGCTATCGCTGTACGAAATCGCGCAAACAAGTTTTCTGGACTTGTCCAGTTACTTCCGCGAACGCGTTAGCGAGTTGCGTCAAAGGCCGCGGGAGAACCTTCTGTACGCGCTCGCGCAGGCCGAGGAGCAGGGTGATCGCCTCAGTGAAGCTGAACTGTTTGCCAACTGCGTACTGCTGATGCTCGCGGGCCACGAAACGACTACCAACCTCATCGGCAATGGGGTGCTGGCGTTGTTGCGGAATCCCGACCAGCGGGCCGCGTTGTTGACGAACCCTGATCTAATCGTTTCCGCGGTTGAAGAGTTATTACGTTACGACAGTCCAGTCCAGAAGATGGGTCGGATTGCGTTAGCGGATATTGAGATAGCGAGTAAGGTCATTGAGCAGGGACAACTCGTTTGCTTCTCCTTTGCCGCCGCCAATCGCGACCCGGATCAGTTTGCTGCGCCCAATCAGTTGGAACTCGCGCGCAAGCCAAACCGGCACCTCGCCTTCGGACACGGTTTGCATTATTGTGTCGGCGCCGCCCTCGCTCGCGTGGAAGGACAAATAGCCATCAACACGATCCTGCGCGAATTACCGGACGTTGCCCTCGCCGGGGAACAGCTCGAATGGCACCGAAACTTTACCCTCCGCGGGTTGAAGTCTCTGCCAGTTACTTTTTAGATCTGCAACGAGCACGAGGCCCTACCCTCACCCGGTTTCGTCACCAAGTTATAACAATCCGCTGCGTGATTTTTCTTAACAGCCTGCAAGGTTTTTGGTAAGCTGTGCCGCCCCTCGTATAACGACGGCAACGACCTGCTGTCAACTCGACTCAACTGACCCCGACTCCTGATCGCATAGTAGAAGCGACTGTCGTTTAGGTCAGTGCTTGCGAAGCAAAGGTGGGCCTGCCGCGCCAAAGTAGTCTTTTGCCAAGATTTCTAAAAGACTGCGCTCCGACTCCACGGCGCTTCGGGTTGCTCGCAAGCCAAACGCTAAGGCAATACTCGACTGGCCAGTCTGCAAACGATCTGCGCTTTGAGATTCGAAACTCTGCTCCTGGTACGACGAAATATTGCCTTACCTCAACGAAGCTCATGGAGGCTAAAAAATAATGCGTAAGAGTTTTATCGTGGGACTGCTGGGGCTTCTCCTGGTAGTCGTGTCAATGTTCCCTTTCCTGCGCTCGGACGCGGCATCCGCAACGGCACCGAAAAGCGCATCCGGGGCAGCCAAAGGAACGCCCCCTGCCACCCTTCCTAACTACGACATTCGGCTCGCCGGTAAAGGCGAGTTCACGGACTACGATCTCAGTTCAGCCGCTGACACCGAAAGAGCGGCGCTGCAACCGGCGACGCAATCACGCGCGTCGGCGGTCGCGAATTTTCGCGCCGGTCGCAGTCCCGAGCAGGCTGCCAACCTGCACGCTATAGTTAACGAGTCTGGCGCGTTGAAGAATTTCTTTATCGATGGCGCCACTCTTTCCGCACCGCAGTCAGACACGGCTGACAACATCGCGCGCCGGTTCTTGAAAGGGCACGCGTCGCTGCTGGCGCTGCCTGTCGCGGACGTATCCAACCTCGCTCTCGACGTTGAAGACGTCGACGGCGGCACGACCTTTCTCAAGTATGTTCAGACCGTTGGCGGCATTAAGGTTTTCGACGGGGGCGTTCAGGTTGCCGTGAACAAGAACGGCGAAGTGCTCTCCGTCCGCGAAGGCTTTCTCGCGAACGGCCTGCCGGTAAAGTTGAAACCAACCCTCAATGAAGCCAAAGGAATTGCGAAAGCGTTCGAATATAGCGGGAGGACAGTAGACCCGAACTTCGCGGAAACTTTCCCGCGCGCTTCCCAGGGAGAGCGTTCGCGTTTTGCGAATCCGCTCGGTCTCGATCGCGAAGACGTGCTCTCGGAACTCAACGTCGTGCGTGTCGGCGACAGCGCGCGGCTCGCTTGGCACGTCTACACTGACATTGCTCCCGACGAATGGTACGAAACGCTGGTCGACGCGCAGAGCGGTGAGTTGCTCATGCGTTTTAACCTCTACATCGAAGCGGCGCAGGGCACCGTCTACACTAAGGACCCCGGCGCGGGCGCGCGTTCCCTCGTTTCTTTCGTGGGCGACACCACCATCAACACCGCGGCCGGCTGGATGGGAACGTCGACCGTCACTACCGGCAACAACGTCGAAGCGTATCTCGATACCAATGCCGACAATCTGCCGGACGCCAACAACGGCACCGGTCTTTCCAATGGTCACGCTTCCGCGGCCAACCAGGATTTCACATTTCCCTTCTCGACCGCGGCTGATCCGCGTACGCAACAAGCGGCGGTCGTCACGAATCTTTTTTACTTCAACAACATCATGCACGATTTTTCCTACGGCCTCGGCTTCACGGAAACGTCTGGCAACTTTCAGACAAATAACTTCGCGCGGGGCGGCACCGGCAACGACTCGGTTAGAGCCGAGGCGCAGGACGGTTCGGGTACCAACAACGCAAACTTCGCGACGCCACCGGATGGACAGCGTCCGCGCATGCAGCAGTTTCTTTTCACGGCTCCCACACCTGATCGCGACAGTTCCGTCGATAGCGACGTCGTGTTCCATGAATACGGCCACGGCATCTCCAATCGCCTGATCGGGAATGGCGGCACCGCTTTGAGTGGCACGCAGTCCGGCGCGATGGGAGAAGGCTGGTCTGACTATTGGGCCATCACTATCAACAACGACGGCGCCGTCGGTGAATACGTGGTCAACAGCGCGGTCGGAATTCGCCGCGCCGCTTACACAGTGCCGGCAAACACGGTGCACGATTCCTACGCCGATGTCGGCAATGCGGGTTTTGAAGTTCATAACGACGGTGAAGTTTGGGCCGTAACGCTCTGGGATCTGCGCACCCAACTTGGTAAGGCGATCACTGATCGTTTGGTACTCAACGGCATGAAGTTTACTCCCGCACGCCCGTCGTTTCTGAACGCACGCGACGGCATCCTGCAGGCAGATCAAAACCTGAACGCCGGTGCGAATCGTTGTGCTATCTGGGCCGTATTCGCGCGTCACGGCATGGGCGTTTCGGCTGTTGGCAACGACGGCACTACGCACACCGCGGCCTCAGACGTACCGACGGATTGCGGCGGCACGTGTACCTTCTCGATCAGTCCGACCAGCGCCAGCCAACCGGCCGGCGGCGGCACGGGCAGCGTCGCCGTCACAGCCGGTGCCGGCTGCACTTGGAGCGCAGTCAGCAACGCGACGTTCATCACGGTAACCGCGGGCAGCAGCGGCTCCGGAAACGGCACTGTCAGTTACTCGGTCGCTGCCAACACAGCCACGACCTCGCGCACGGGCACGATCACTATCGCCGGTCAAACCTTCAACGTGTCGCAAGCCGGCACTGGCGGCGGCGGCACCGAACTGATTGTTAACCCCGGATTCGAAAGCGGCACGACGCCCTGGGTCGTTTCCGGACAAGTCACCCGCAGCACCGGGTCTTTCCCACACAGCGGCGTGGCCTATATGATCCTCGGTGGTGTCGACAGCACCACTGGCACACTCTTCCAGACGGTGACGATCCCGGCGGCGGGAGCGAACCTAAACTTCTGGTTGAATATCACCACCGGTGAAGCGGCGGGCGCCGCCGTGTTCGACCGGTGTTTCATCGAAGTGAGAAACACCTCCGGGACGTTGCTGGCAACGCTGGCTACGTTCAGCAATCAGAATAGTGGCACCGCGGGCGTGTATGTGCTTCGTGGTCCATTCAACCTTAATGCCTTCGCGAATCAAACAGTGCGGATACAGTTTCGCGCCACGGAGGACGTTTCACTGCCGACATCATTCCGGGTGGACGATGTATCAGTGAAGTAGCGGCAACAACTCAACCACGAAACTGGCCTCGCCCTGATTATTTGGGTGGGGCCAGTTTTTTGAATTTGAACTTTTCTTCCTCAGCGATGCTTGGCGCAGGTTTAGTTTGGACTTCTTATTCACGTCGCTTCAGCCCGTGTGAATTATTTGATTAAGACTGAACTGGTAACGAGGTGGAGCACACTATCTCAACGCCAAAATCCTTGCTACCATGCCCAATTAAATTTTCGCGGAAAAAGGAAGACCGATGGTGCTCAGTACCGTTAGACATTTGACCACAGCCGAACTCGAAGCCGGCCTCGCCGAAATTCTCGAGTCGCCGCGGGATGAAGGAGTGCTGCGTCTGATCGTGCGGCGGCCGAAGGTCAACGAAAGGGAGATCCTGCAGATAGGCGAACTCGATCCGGCCGTCGGTCTCGTCGGCGACAACTGGCGCTCGCGCAAGAGTTCGCGCACCGCGGATGGCTCGGCCCATCCCAACATGCAACTCAATATCATGAATGCGCGGGTCGCCGCGCTGGTGGCCCAGCATGAGGATCGCTGGCAACTAGCCGGTGATCAACTTTATCTCGATCTGGACTTGAGTGAAAGAAACTTGCCGGCGGGAAGCCGTTTGGCTATTGGTGACGCGGTGATCGAAATCTCACCCGAACCTCACACTGGCTGTAAGAAGTTCGTTTCGCGCTTCGGGCTGGAAGCGATGAAGTTTGTAAATTCGCCGCATGGCCGCGAACTCCACCTCCGTGGCTGTAACGCGCGCGTCGTCCGGCCAGGAGTCATTAGTGTGGGCCAGGTGGTTAAGAAACTGGCAGCATGAAGCAGACGTGTTATCTCATCAGCGTCTGCTGTTCCGACTTCACCAACCACTGGCCATTCCGTTTCACAAACGTATCCGTAATGCGGGCACTCGCCGAACGGCCGTTGCGCGCCGTTTGTGTTTGCACGTACGTCAAAACCGCTGAATCGTTATCCAGGCTGGTTAACTGGCCGTCAGTAATCTTCCACGACTTCGTAATACGGTCAGGCTTCGTGACGGCAAGTACCTGGTTTTTATTTTGGATCTTGCCATCGTAGGTAGTGCCGGAAAAATCTTCGGCAAGATGCGGCGCGAGTGCCGAGATGTCGCCGTTTAGGCTGGCTGTAGTCATTTCGTTGGTGAGCTTCAGTAGTTCAGCCAGTACGGCTTCGCGGTCACTTGCGGAGCTGGCGGATTTTGCGGGCGTCGGGGTCGCCTCCGGTTTGGTCTTGTCGGTGAGATTACACAAGGACAGAGTTGCAGCTAACATAGCGACTGCCAGAATTGATTTCATCGGATCACGTTTCCTCGCGGGGGCTTGAAGATCGCTTGGGTTGTAAGCTAAAGCCGCCGGCAAGTCAATGAACTCTGATCAGCGGATATTCATGTAGTTGAGAGTTCAAACTTTAGTTTGCGTTTTTGCTTATCAGCCACACCCGCAGCTTGACTGAACTAAACTACCGGTCTAAAGCCGCATCAGTAACATCAGCGAAGGACGACATGAGAAAACTTTTAGAAGACGCGGCGCAGCGCGCCATTTCATATCTCGAAACTCTTGCGGAACGCCGCGTGGCTCCGGCGCCCGCAGCGGTGGCCCAGCTCGCCACGCTCGTGGGACCACTTCCCGAGCAAGCAACGTCACCGGAAGAAGTGCTCAGTTTGCTCGACGAGTTCGGTTCGCCGGCGACGATGGCCATGGCTGGACCACGCTTCTTCGGCTTCGTCATCGGCGGCGCACTGCCGGCGACAGTGGCCGCCAACTGGCTCGCCACCGCCTGGGATCAAAACACGGGACTCTACGGTCCCACTCCGACCACGTCGCAACTCGAGCAGATCGCTCTCAACTGGTTACTTGATCTCTTTAAACTACCGGCAAACTGCGGCGGCGGTTTCGTGACCGGAGCGACCATGGCCAACTTCACAGCGCTCGCGGCAGCACGGCACGCCGTGCTGAAGCGTGCCGGCTGGAACGTGGAAGCCGACGGCCTGTTTGGCGCGCCGCCGATCACAGTAGTCGTCGGCGCCGAAGCGCATCCCACACTTTTCAAATCCCTGGGACTGCTTGGTCTGGGCCGCAATCGCGTGGTGAGTGTACCGGTGGATGCGCAGGGCAGGATGCGCGCCGATGCCCTGCCTGATTTAACCGGGCCAACGATCATCTGTGTGCAAGCGGGCAACGTGAACACCGGCGCTTGCGACCCGTTAAGGGAGATTTGTGCGCACGCTCATGCCGGCGGCGCCTGGGTGCACGTTGACGGCGCCTTCGGCCTGTGGGCCATAACTTCGCCGGCAACTGCACCGCTCGCGAGTGGCCTCGCCGACGCGGATTCCTGGGCCACCGACTTTCATAAATGGCTCAACGTTCCGTACGACAGCGGCATAGCCATCGTGCGCGAGGCTGACGCGTTGCGCTCAGCCATGGCTATCACCGCCGACTATTTGCCTACCAGCGAGTTTCGCAATCCGTCTGACTTCACTCCGGAACTTTCGCGGCGCGCGCGCGGAGTGGAAGTGTGGGCTGCTTTGCGTTCGCTCGGACGGGCGGGCGTGAGTGAACTAATTGAACGCAATTGCCGGCAGGCGCGACGCTTTGCGACGGCACTCGCGGAGGCGGGCTTTCAGATCCTTAATGACGTGGTACTGAACCAGGTGTTGGTCAGCTTCGGCGATGCGGCAACTACCAGTCGGGTGGTCGCGGAGATTCAGGCGGACGGAACTTGCTGGTGCGGCGCTACGATTTGGCAGGGACAAACTGCCATGCGCATCAGTGTTTCATCGTGGGCCACTACCGACGCCGATGTAGAGCGCAGTCTCGACGCCATCATTCGCATCGCGCGCCACCAAGAATAGATCAGCCGCGCGAGTCGATCGTTGTGTTCCACCTCTGCGCAAGCGTGAGATGTTCGCCACCGAGGGCCCAGAGTGCGCACAGACAGAGCCGAACGAGCGCATGTTATTATCGTGCTTTCAACTAACTAAAGGAGCATTAATTGATGAGCAAAATTCTGGAAGAAGTCTTGAACGCGAACGCAAACTATGTAGCCAGCTTCGGTGACAAAGCCGCTTTGCCAATGGCTCCGGCGCGAAAGTTTGCCATCCTCACTTGCATGGACGCGCGTCTCGATCCAGCCAAGTTTGCCGGGCTCTCAGAAGGCGATGCGCACGTGATTCGCAACGCTGGTGGGCGGGCGAGTGACGACGCGATTCGCTCGCTGGTGATCTCTTACAAGCTGCTGGGCACGCGCGAGTGGTTTGTCATTCATCACACCGGCTGTGCCATGGAAACGTTTAAGGATGAGACGATGCGGGAAGTGCTCGCAAGCAGTTTGAAGACTGCGACCGTCGATGAAACCGGGTACCACGACAGCGGCGAAGGGCCAGGCTCACATGAAGGCGACTATATTGACTGGCTCACGATTCAGGATAAAGCAGGTAGCGTGGTAACTGACGTGCGCCGCATCCGCGCACACCCGTTAGTGCCGCATGACATTCCGATTTACGGTTACGTTTACGACGTCAAAACCGGCCGCCTGGTTGAAGTGCCGGGGCTTATTTAGCTGCGCTGTACCGAAGCGCACGCGGGGGCTCTTAATTCGTAAAGCAAACTGTTAGTTTGCGTCGCCCTCATCAAGCTCGCCCTACCCATCACCGCAAACTAACAGTTTGCTTTACTAATCCATTGTCTTCCCGAAGAGAACATTGGTCCAGTAGAAGGCCACCGTGCCGCTGCCAATCACCGCGCAGGTTGCGACCGTGCGCCAGAGAATGTCCGTACCGGCGAATTTCCAAATCGCGAGCAGCGAAGCCAACACGGCCACCAGAATGCAGGCGCTGGTGATCCAGAAGGAAATACTTCTAACCAAGCTGGGATTGAGAAAGCCGCGTGGCTGCTGTTGTTCCGAATTGGGCACAGGCTACTACTCCGTTCGCTTGATCATCATTGCCGCGCACCGGGGGAAGTTTTCTCATGACGGGCTGATGAGATTCTAGTCAAGACCGCTGCACTTGAGAAGCCGGGAGTAGCTACCTTTGCGAGCCTGCCGAGTGAGCGGCGGATAACGCAGTTCGAATTAGTACCTCGCTCCCGGTCGCCTTTCGCCCAACACTCGATAGTCGCTAGTCTTGATGGCCTCCACAATCTTACCGCGCTCGCGGTAGAGCGATACTCGCTTGAGGTTAGTCGCCGCCAATCCGATATCGAAAAGTAGTCCGCAGATCAGGAACACCGCGGCAAACTTTTGCCAACTCTTTTTCTTCAGAAATTCGCTCCAGCAATAAAAGCTATACAACATCGCGACGGGAAAGGTGACGTAGAAAGTGTGCGAAACCGGGGCCTTCAGCGAAAACAAGAAGCTGACGTAAAGCAATAGTATGGTGGCCAGCGTGAAGTATTTGAGTGCGCGCCAGTCCGGTTGCGTATGTTTTTTTCTAAACCACAGGAGCAACATCGCGACGCATTGCAGGATGCCTACCAGCGTCAGAAACACGACGATGGGAATGAGCCACCGATTCTCCTTCATAAACGCGAGCCGCGTGGCGGTGTTGTCACCGATGAAGCGCGGTAATTCAAAACTCGCAAACGACAGGAAACGACCCAGCACCCCTTCGACAACATTCAAATGTCGCCAGAGATTTGCGGCATTAAACCCTACCGACTCGTTTGTGTTTCCCAAGCCGCCGGCAACGCCATACTTAATGAAAGTGGGAATAAGAAAACTCACGGGTATGAGGGCGCCGGCGGCGAACCACAGCACCGAACAGAACATCCTGCCGCGCAGATCTCTGGCCTGGAAATAGAAAGAGAGTGCAACGTAAGGAACCAGCACGACCCATGACAAATGAAACTGCATGATCCAACAGAGCGCGAATCCCATCATGAAGTTGGCCCAGCGTCGCGGGATCAAGTCGCGACTCAAAAAGGGAAACGTTTCCAGCGCCCCGACAAAGAAAAGAATGGCGCCGGGTAAAACGTAGGACGGGTTGAAAATATGAGTCGAGATGTTGAGCGTCCAGGGCGCGGTTAATAGCCAGGTCCAAACAAACCACTTGGGCAACTCCGGGAGACGCCGGCTGCAATACCAGGCAAAGAAGCTCAGCGCCGCAAACGAGAGCAGGTTGACAATCAGGTAAGGAGTTTCCGGCAACGGCAGCAGACGCAGAGGCAAGCCAACGACGAGTGCCTGCAAGGCTCCGGGTATCTGAATTGTCTTGGTCACGTCGGGACCGAAGTAGGGCCACGCTCCGGTCGTGTAAAACTTCAAACCCAGCAAATAGATTTGCGTTGTGTCCGGATCAAGAAATTGGGAACAGAGTCCAAATCCCAGTCGGAACAAAAAGGCGCTGACTAAGAGTGCGCAGAAAAGTACTCGTCTCCGACGTTCGTTAAGCAGCATTGGCCGGAAACTTTATCAGTCTCGTCACGGAGCAGCCAGCGAGCGGGGCGATGAGTCGCGGCGGACCAATCGGTGGGTGGACCACTACCAAAGACCATTTACGTCGGGGCGTCGCGTGCGCGTCGCGCAACTTCGTTTTCAACAACGCTACGCCATTGTGGTCGTAGCGAATATTGGCGCAGTAACGATCCGACTAATGGCTGGATACAACTGCCTCCGCCGCCTTGCCGGCTTGGACCACGCGCAAGGTTTTCCAGTCAAAGCGCCTATTTCTGACCGCTTCGAGTAAGGGCACATTGCTTGCCACTACCCTTGCGAGATTAGTTTACGAGGAGAATTTAATGTTTAAGAGAACTTTCGCAGTTATGCTTTCCGCCTTACTTCTGGCGACTACCTTCGGTTTCCACCAGGTGTCGGGGCAATCTCACATCGACGGAGCGACGGAAAAGTCGCGCGCTAAAGTGCAGAGTATCGGCACCGGATCGAACGCACGCGTGGCAGTAAAGCTCCGTGACAACACCCAGCTGAAAGGCTATATCAGTGCAGCCGATCAGGAGTCCTTCACCGTCATCGACAACAAGACGGGCACGACCCACACCATTTCTTATGCGGACGCATCGTCGGTAAAGAAAGCCGGCAGCGGCATCTCGACGAAGACCTGGATAATTCTCGGTGTGGCAGCTGTGGGGGCCGCGGTCACCTGGGTGGCCGTCAAGCCGGTCCTTTGCGATGGTGGGGCACAATCGCGTTTCCCCTGCTAGGCTGGCGGTCGAACCACAACGAAGCAAAAAACGCGAAGAGCCGCGATCAATCTCATGCGGCTCTTCGCGTTCTCAGTTTTGTCGAACACGCTTTGCTAAACGTTCAAGGTTTCGGTTCAGCCACGTAATCTTCCAGCAGCTTTTTGGCGCGGATACCGGGACTAATCATGGCGAGCCTTTGGCTGCGGTCATAGCCGCTGAAGACGCCGACAATCTCCGCTTTCTGATTGTAGACCGGGCTGCCCGAGTAGCCGTCGTGACCGTCAATTTTCGCGAGCTTGAATTCCTGGCCTTGCACCACGTAAGGACCATAGAAGATGCCTTTGCGAATCATCTTATTACCGTGCGGCCGGGCCACCACAAACAACTTCTCGTCCTTGGTAATGATTGCCTGGAACGCCGGCGTCTGCGATTTTTTTCCCGACTGGCAGATTTGCAACAGGGCCAGGTCCGCACCTTCATCGACCTTTAGGATTGACGCGTGACAGCCGCCGACGTGAATCTCCACGGACAGCTCATCCTGGGCGGCAAAACCCAGTTGCACTTTCTTGCTGTCCGTCAACTTGCCGGAGACGGCGTGATAGGCGGTGATCACCAGTCCATTACCGACCACAAAACCGGTGGCGAAACCGTTTGGACCATAGTCGAGAAACGAGAACATGCGCTGCAGCGTGTTCGCTTTCTTCCTGGTAAACTTCAGGTCAAGTGAAACGGTGGCGTCGTCACGCTTATAGGTCTGCGCGGTCTGGTCCGCGAACGAACGTGGCGCCAGCAGGAACATGATCACGATTGTAAGGCTGACGCAAAGAAACTTTCTTCTCATCGGGATGTCTCCTTCTCCAGCGACAGTAGCGACCAGGCGAAGCTGTTACTGCGCCGCTATGCACTCGTAGCTGAACGGCTCTTCCCGACTCAATCAGCCCACAAGGCCGCCCAGGTTCGCGGTCCCACCACGCCATCGCAGCCCAAGCCGTTTTTCTGCTGACAAGCAACTACGGCCGCGTTGGTTCCGGGACCAAAATCGCCGTCAACCGAAACGTTGTAACCGAGATCCTTCAATCGTTGTTGCATGCTGCGCACGCCGTCGCCCCGGCTGCCCTGGCGCAGGTAAGGATTGGGACAAGCTTGAGTTTGTCCGGACGAATCAGTTTGCCCGAGCGCCGCTGCTCCGGTGGCCGCGGTAACCGCCGCGTTCACGCCGTCATTATCGTCCCGGCTCATGACGCGCTTGGCGCGCTCGTAATACATGATCCGATCCTGCAGACCGTTGATGCCGCCGTTGATACGCCGCGTAATGCTTTCAAACTTTTGTTGGTCGGCGAGTTCGTTTAGTCCGTTCAACTTCCAAAACTCTCCGGCAATGCGAAAGCCAACTTCTTTGGTCGCGGCGATGGTGGGATTGTTGACCAAATCGAGACCGAGTAGTTGGCCATACTTCGTATAGTTTGCGCGACCGGTGAGCTGAATTGGCCCGCGGCCTTTGTAACGTTTGCCGTCTCCGGGTTGGGTGTTGCCAAGATCGGCGCGGCCCTCGTAAGCGGAGCCGGAAGCAAGCTCCTCCATGTAACGCAACTCGCCGGATTCGTGGGCGAGCTGGGCCAGAAAGGCAGTTTCGCGAAGATAGGAAGTAATCCCAAACTCCTGCATCGCCTGCTGAATAAACGGCAGGTAGTCCTGACGCTTCGCAGCGGCGCAGTTGGGCATGATTTGTCTTAGTTCGTCGTCAGTGAGCATCCTCTTTGTCCTCCAAGGTGATTTGGAAATCTGACAGCAAACCGATTGCACAGTGGGTTGGATTAAGCGAAGCCAAAGGCAAAGAAGGTCAGCCGGTTGGTACGAAACGGAGGCAACATACGCCTGCAGGTGCAGGAGTGTCAATCTCGAAACCCG
>JAVEEA010000127.1 GCA_030840675.1 Pyrinomonadaceae bacterium | reverse complement strand
TCTGATCGCCCGGATCGCTCGTGACCGTATTTTCCTGGACCGTCAGCGTGGCGGACTGCGACGCGCTGCCGCAAACACCAGTCGTCGTGACCACGACCGTGTGACTACCAAGGCTCAGCGAACCGGTCGGCACGCTGATGCTCGCGCTGTCTCCATTGAACGGTGAACCGTCAAGCGTCCACGCATAGTGGAGCGGGCCGGCGCCCGTTCCAATGGTGGCGAAGCTGGCGCTCGCTCCCTGGCAAACTGTCTGGTCCGCCGGGTCGCTGGTCGCCGTGTTTTCCTGGACTGTCAGCGTCGCGCTTTGTGAAACGCTGCCGCAAGCGCCGGTAGTCGTTACAGTCACCGTGTGGTTGCCAACGCTCAACGAACCAGTCGGCACGTTGATGCTCGCGCTGTCGCCATTGAACGGTGAACCATCCAGCGTCCATGCGTACTGTAATGGCCCGGTGCCGCTTGCCGTGGTTGCGAAAGCAGCAGTCGCGCCCTGGCAAACCGTCTGATCGCCCGGATCGCTCGTGACCGTATTTTCCTGGACCGTCAGCGTGGCGGACTGCGACACGGTTCCGCAAACACCAGTCGTCGTGACCACGACCGTGTGACTACCAAGGCTCAGCGAACCGGTCGGCACGCTGATGCTCGCGCTGTCTCCATTGAACGGTGAACCGTCAAGCGTCCACGCATAGTGCAGTGTTCCCGTACCGCTTGCCGTAGTCGCGAAGCCGGCCGTCGCCCCCTGGCAGACTGTCTGATCACCGGGGTCACTGGTCGTCGTATTTT
Source organism: Pyrinomonadaceae bacterium (assembly GCA_030840675.1). Taxonomy (GTDB): domain Bacteria; phylum Acidobacteriota; class Blastocatellia; order Pyrinomonadales; family Pyrinomonadaceae; genus PSRF01. The sequence goes on along the minus strand of JAVEEA010000127.1, from coordinate 29,740 downwards.
CCTGGACCGTCAGCGTCGCGCTCTGCGATGCACTGCCGCAAACACCACTCGTCGTTACCACGACCGTGTGGTTGCCAACGCTCAACGAGCCAGTCGGCACGCTGATGATCGCGCTGTCTCCATTGAACGGTGAACCGTCCAGCGTCCACGCATAGTGGAGTGGACCGGCGCCCGTTCCGGTAGTGGCGAAGCCGGCAGTCGCGCCCTGGCAAACTGTCTGATCCGCCGGGTCAGTTGTGGCCGTGTTTTCCTGCACCGTCAGCGTCGCGCTCTGCGATGCACTGCCGCAAACACCGCTCGTCGTGACCACGACCGTGTGGCTGCCGAGGGTCAGCGAACCAGTCGGTACGCTGATGCTCGCGCTGTCTCCATTGAACGGTGAACCGTCAAGCGTCCACGCGTAGTGGAGTGGGCCAGCGCCCGTTCCGCTGGTGGCGAAGCTCGCGGTCGCTCCCTGGCAAACTGCTTGATCCGCCGGGTCGCTGGTCGCGGTATTTTCCTGCACCGTCAACGAGGCGCTTTGCGAAGCACTGCCACATGCGCCTGTCGTCGTCACCGTCACCGTGTGGTTGCCGATACTCAACGAACCAGTCGGCACGCTGATGCTCGGATTGTCACCATCGAATGCTGAACCATCGACTGTCCACGCATATTGAAAAGGACCAGTGCCGCTGGCAGTCGTCGCGAAGCCCGCGGTCGCACCCTGACACAGCGTTTGATCCGCCGGATCGCTCGTGGCGGTGGCCGCCTGCACAGTCAAGCTGGCACTCTGTGACGCAGTACCGCAAACACCGCTCGTCGTTACCGTCACCGCGTGACTGCCGACGCTCAGCGATCCAGTTGGCACGTTGATGCTCGGGTTGTCACCATCGAATGGCGAACCGTCCAAAGTCCAAACGTAATGGAACGGTCCCGTCCCGGTAGCGGTAGTCGCGAAGCTGGCGGCTGCGCCCTGGCAGACTGCTTGATCAGCGGGATCGCTTGTCGCAGTATTTTCCTGCACGGTGAGCGTGGCGCTCCTTGTATCAGTACCACAAGCGCCGCTGGTTGCGACCGTCACTGTATGACTACCGATACTCAAGGAGCCGGTAGGAATGCTGATGCTCGCGTTATTACCGTCAAAGGTCGAGCCATCCAAAGTCCACGCATAGTGGAATGGACCATTGCCGCTGGCCGTGGTGGAGAAAATAGCCGTCGCACCCTGGCAAACTGACTGGCTGGTAAGCGCCGAGGTTGAAGTCGACTGCACCGTTAGTGAAATCGTAATTGTCTGATTGTCAGCAGTCGCATCCGCGCTGCCGGCGCCGTCGGTAGACCCTGCGGTGTAGGTAGCGGTAGCGACACCGTCTACAAACTGCGTGCTCGCTCCCGATATCGTTCCCAGCACCGCGTTATTGAAAATGACCGCGGGTGGAACGGGAAACGCGGGCAGACCATTTAGTTCGACAGTCAACCTTGGCCCGAAACTTCTTTTCTTAATATCGGCGGTCAAGGTTGAGTTTTGACCCGGACAAAGTTTGTCCGGACTGGCGCTGCCTTCGAGCTCCAGGTAATCGAGGACCGTCACGCCACTCGTTGAAGTGCGAAAGTCATTCGCGCTTGGGCCAGTGTTTGCACCCCACCAGTTATTGTCACCCGTGAACGCGCCCGCGCTCCGGAATAAGGCGTTCCCCTTAGTCGGAATAGTGGCCGTGTTCCCAACCAGTCGCGAAAAAGAAATTTCCGCGGATCCACTTGAGTAAACTGCGCCGCCGGAATTGCCCGCGTGGTTGCCGCTTAACGAACTCCGTGTAACCGTGAGCGGACCACTCTCAACGATGATTGCGCCACCACTTCCGTTGTTAGCCGTGTTATTCGAAAAAGTAGAAGTAGTAATACTGTAGCTGCCGGAGGAGAGATTGAAATCGAAAAGATCAACGCCGCCGCCGCCAGCCGCACTCGAGCCGGCGGAATTTGCCGTAAAGGTCGAGCTCGAAACTGTCAACGTACCGCTCGAAGGCGTGCGGCCCAACGGATCGCCTGCCGAATAACCAAGCCCGCCGCCGCTTGCGCTGGTTGAGTTGCTGGCGAACGTTGTCCCGCTGATGGTCAAGCTGCCCCCAGCACAGGAAATACCGCCGCCGCCGAAAGTGCCCGCGCCCGTCGCGGAGTTTCCCGAAATCACGGAGTCGCTGACGGAAGTCGTATTGTTAATCGAACCGCAGATAATGCCGCCGCCGCCAACACCGGTAGTCTCCCTGCCGCCCGTGATGGTCACTCCCGAGACAGTAAAATTGAAACCGGCGTCCAGAAAAGGATTCAACTCGATCACGCGATCGTTTGCTGTGGTTTGCCGGATAATCGTGACGCTCGCTCCGGCGCCGATGATTGCTGTGTTGTTGCCCAGGACATCAAGATCGCCAACCGCGTTATTGCCGCTAAAGCCTTCTGCCGCGCCGCCAGCTATCGTTAGCTGATACGTCCCCGCTGGAACATTAATTGTAGTGCCCGGATTGAGATTGGCGAACGTAACCGCGCCGCGCAGACTGCAATCGTTCGCCGCCGCGGTACACGCAGACGCGGCGGGAGCGTCATCGGTACGATCGACACTGATCGAAGCCAGTGGCGCCAGCAGCATGGCGTTCCCAATACCCGCCCTGGCAGCCGTCGGCCGACTATCCCGGCTGCGAGGATTTTTTCGCTCAGTACGAACTCCTCCACCGGAAGCATCAGGAGCCGCCGCGGACCGCGACGACACCGATACAGCCAGCATCGTCAAAGTCGAAACAGCAAGCAGGAAAAAGATCGCGAGGCGTCGGGTAAACGTGCGGCCTGTTAATTCGCTTGGGTTATTTTTCTGAGAGCGAAGCATTGCGGGGGGCTCCTTGTTCCAGCGTAAGTAGATAGTCAAGTTGGAAGAACAAATGAAGTTTGCTCTTTGAACGAGCGTGGCGCGACCGTGCCAGTTCCATCGGCTTGGATTTAGCGGGAGAGCCGAGACGAAAACGCAAGAGTCGGGCACGTGAGTTGGCCCTCGCGGGCCCGACTTGATTTTGCAGATCCCTCCCCAATAGCCTTGTTCAAAAACCGCTCGCTGCGCCTAGGTGCGCGGCGGGAAAACGCCCTGTAGCGCAATGCAAAAATTGAGCGTCAGGTACGGCTGCATGTTGTTATGCGGCTGGCCGCCGCCCGTAGGCTTAATGGCATTCGCGTTCATTACCGCAGTGGCCGGCGCCGGCGCGTAAGTGAATATCGAACCTCGCCCGCCGGGCGTTTGCGCCCAGATACTGCCGACCGGCGTTACCGAGTCACCGTTTGCCTCGGTCGCGCGACCGACGTTGTGGGCATGCGCCGGGATTTCCGTAGGCAGCAGTGAAACTGTCTCGCTGCCTCCCTCTTCACCTAGATCGTGCAGCGAAAGCCCCGGGCCCTGACCCGGATGCATGGGAGAGCGACCCTGAAGATCGGGCAGCGCAAACGTTGACTTGCCGTCGCCGCCATAGGTCGTGCCGAGAAGTGAAAAGAGCGCGGTGTTCTGGCTAATGGGCATTAGCTGCCCATCGCAAAACGCCCAACCCGTGGGGGGAAAGTTAAAAGGGAAAATTCTAATCTCGGCTACAAAAGGATCGGCCATGAGTTTGCTCCTTAATTTTTAACGGGCACGTCGCCCAATCAGTTTCGTGACGGGAATATTCCCTGCAAGGCGATACAGAAGTTCAGCACCAAAAAAGGCTGCATGTTCAAGTGGGCCTGGCTGCCACCAACGTTAGTGATAGCCTGCGGTGACATGGCGCTGTCTCCCTGCCCGGTGCTGTACGCCGTCTTGCCAAAATTGGCCCAATAGGCGCCGTTGGGAGAATTGACTGATGCGTTCGCGGTCGCACTGGTAACCGCAGTATTGCTGGACAAGTCGTGCGTGTGAGTCGGCAGTTCGGCAATCGAAACGGTGTGTGCCTGCTCGCCCCCAACCTCGCCCAGCGTGTGGCCACTTCCTACATGAATCGGGGCCTTGGTCTGCAAGTTAGGCAGAGCAAAATTGGTCTGGCCGTTGCCGCCATAAGTCGTTCCCAACAACGAGAACAGAGCCTGGTTCTGATTGATAGGCAACAGCTGGCCATTGCACAGCGCCCACCCCTTGGGCGCGAAATTAAAACTGAAAATTCGTATCTCTGACATGAATGGTTCGGCCATGTGTATTACTCCTTATCGTTTTTCACTGTTCGTCCGGTCTCCCCAAATCCACACGCGCGGGCGTTTGCTTTTAGGTTGGCGAGGGGAATAGACCAAAGAGAGAGATGATGAAGTCCACGCACAGGTACGGCATAAAGTTATTGTGTGGCTGAGAACCTCCGGCTGGTCCACTGGTAATGGCAGGGGTTCCCATTTGCACGGTGGCGGTCTGCGTAGCCGAGTAGGCGGTCACATCAGCCGGTCCCCAGACGGAACTCTTTGGATCCGTGCTGTTCGACCCGGCCGAGGCGCAGGCCAGCGGATGGGTGTGAATGGGAATTTGCTGCGTGGTCAGAGTAATTTGCTCGGCGCCGCCTGTCTCAGCCAGGATCATGCCGTTGCCAAAATGCAAAGGTAAGCGGCCACGCAGATCGGGCAGCGCAAACGTGGACTGACCGTCGCCGCCGTAGGTGGTGCCGATCAGTTGAAACAGCGTCTCGTTTTCCGAGATGGGAAGCAACTGCCCCTCGCAAAACATCCACCCAGCCGGGGCGAAGTTACCGCCAAACATTCTTATCTCACCAACATAGGGTTGGGCCATTGTCTACTTCTCCTTAAAGTCAAAACCATGGGGAAGACCGCACGAAGCCTGCTTTCAAACGGAACGTAGGTGAGTTCCGTTAGCGATCTTTTTCATGTAATTGGAAGTTCAGCCGCTTTGGAATTCCCAGTGCGAGACGATGGAAAGCCAAAAGGGAAACACTCGCAGTAACTAGTGCGCGGCGGACTATATCTTGAACCCTAACTGAAATACAAGATATTTTTTACGGAAGTCATTTGGACGGTCGAAATCGAAACGCTGCTCCGCGCAAAAGTTTTAGCACACGGCGCTGGCCGACAAGGCGTAAGGCCATCAGACCGTGGAGAGACGGCAACGACAAGTCAACGATTTCGCTCTTAAAGTTCGGCAGAAAAAATTAAGGCGACGAGTTTCCGTGGAACCTCATCGCCAAAATTGGGTGAACGCAGCTAAGCCGGAAGTATAGCACAACCGAATTCGACCGCACTGCGTAATCGTTAACGCGATGACAATTTTCTTGTTGCAACTTTAAAGAAGAACAAATAGACTGCACCGCCTCTTCGGTGGTTTTCAATTCTCTATAACATTTTTAGGAGGACAGGTAATGGGTACTTCGCGTCGAGATTTCTTGAAAAAGGGGTCACTGGTAGCTATCGCTGCCGGGGTTCCCCTAAGCCTGACGCAAAGCGCGTTGGGCAGGAAAGACGCTTCCCCTGAAGTTCCACTCGGGCTGACCAAGGAAGGTTTTGAAGCGCAGCTGAATACGACGTTTCTGATCAGCGATGGGTCTGAGAAAATAGGGCTTAGGTTGGTAAACGTGACTGACTTGCGTCGGCGGGAATCGCCGGCGGGTAAAGAAGGTTTTTCGCTTCTTTTTAAAGGCGACGAATCAACTGCTCTCAAACAGAACACGTACGTGATCGAGCATGACAAGCTCGGACTGTTCTCGTTTTTGATCGTGCCTGTGATGAGCAGGCAGAAAAAGACCCGGCACTACGAAGCAATCATCAATCGCCTTCAACCGTAGCTTCTCCCCAGCAGCGTTTTCCACTCTCACATAGCAGGTGTTACCTCCTCCAGGGGCAGGTATTTGCCTAACTATGCCCGCGTGTCCTCAAACGGCGCTTCGCGACCACTCCAGTAAGAGGTGAATGCCTTCTTGCTCGACGGGCGCGAAGCCCAGACGTTCAAAGAGCCGCAGCGAGGGATTGAAGTCTTCCACGAAGATTTTTAAAAGTTTTCCCGCACATGCGGCCTCCTCTTGCAAGCGCTTCAAAAGGAAAGTTCCGATGCCGCGATTTCGCTCGGCGGGCAAAAGTGTGAGGTCGACGATGCGAATCTCCAACTCCATTCGCGCAACGTAGAGTGTGCCTATGAGACGATCTCGATCAAGAATAATATGGTGACTCGCCGCGGGATACTTGCGCCGGTAATGTTCCTGTTGCGAAGCGAACTGCATTGCGATAAAAGCCTGCTGCTGCTCTACAGTCCAAGGGACCAAAGCCATCTCAGCGGCCCTCGTGCTGGCGTAAACATCCAGCAGAAAAGCTTCGTCCGCGGGCACCACGGGACGAAGAGTCAACGCGGGGTCCGCGGGCGCGAGCTCGGTACTATGAATGTTCACTTGCAACTATCTTAGGCGACGTGGCGTTTAATTTGGCGGGCAAACTGGCTAGCAGCGCTGTGGCCAAGCGTCGGCTTCACTCGGGAAACCGATTGAAGATGGCTTCGTAATATAACCCTTCCGCGTCCTGTTTAAACGGCACAATAAATAGTTCAAACTGGCCCATCCGCGAATGTTCGAAGGCTCGCATGCCCTGTCCTAAAGTTGCCTCGTTTGGACCACGGAACACAACCGCAAAACTTTCCTGACCGGGAAATGTTTTAAGTTCCGAAACTTCGACCAACTCCAACTCAACTGGTTCCCCCTCATCAGTGAACGTCGCAAATTTCGTATTTAGGCTTTGCCCGAATGCTTCATGGCTTAAGACCGCCTCCATCTATGTTTTCCTCCCAAGGAGTTTTTCAGTTTTCTGCATCGAAGCAGGCTGAGCGGTCAGTCCGGCTTATTCATTATCAATACCATAAAGTCAGCGATCCGGGGACCGAAATGAAAACCCTGCTTGAGCGCGGCAAACGAAAATCCCGTCAACCCTGTTTCCGCGATCACGTCTTGCAATTGCTTTTCGAATTCGTTCCGGGAAATTATGGCGTAGGGCAGCACGATGCCAAACTTTTGCAGTACCTGATTCAGACACAGTATATGTTCTTCGCGTCCGTTGAGCACGGGGACTTCGTCGTCCAGATCCAGAAACTGTTTCAAGGTCACTAGCCGGCAAGCAAATCCCACCTTCGCTGCACACGCCGCCAGATGTCCGAAGTGGATGGAATACTCATCGTGATTCAAGTGGACTGACTGCACCGGATACCTTTGGGTCGCGCCGTATTCAGAGACCACCAGGGTTCCGCCGGGTCTCAGGTGTTCCCAGCAGCGTTCGATAAACTGGAACGCGCCGGAGCTTACCAGGAAATTTTCCGGCGCATCGGCGGTCCAAAGATCGTACTTCTCCAGGTAGTAAACCCCTTCACCCTGCCAGCGACTGGCGCCATTGGCCAGGGCTTCCGGGTTGGCGTTTTCGGAACTATTGGCGCTGGCGCGTTGGACCGACGCCATCGGAAAATCCGCGATCACTTCGTTGGAAACGATCAAGTCAAAGTCTCGTCCGGGCAAGTTGAATTGAGTAGCATCCTGTTGGAAATGGCGCGCGGCCGGCAATAATGACGAGAGTATTTTTTGTTGGCTCTCCATCAATGCGGGCGACAAGTCGAGGATGTGGTAGTTCAACGCAACGCCCTTCAGGACGGTTTCTTGTAAGCGTTCGACCTCGTGTAAAAATGAGCGCGCAAATGTTCCAGTGCCGCCGCCGACCTCAAGGACCTCGAGCCGATCAGACTTGCCCAGCGCTGAAACCATTTCCGGACGAAGTGTTGCCCGGCAAAAACGCGCACCATAATCCAGGCCGCCGAGAGTTTCGCTCGGGAAGCGCAAGGCGTGATTCACCGTCGGTTCGATCAGATCGAACTCCCAAGCTGCCTCTTCAATGCCACTCTGATGAAAAGCTATGATCGGGTCCGCGGCCGTGTTTGCCGGGTCCCCGGTCCAACGCGAAGAATGATAAAGATTTCGCGGTACCGTGTTAACCGGTCGGTAGGGATCGGCGAGATCGTCAGCGCGCTGAGTCAGTTTTATCAGTTGTCGTTCCTGGCTGGTCAAAAAATCAAGCGCGTCTCGAAACTCCCGGTCTTCAAGGATCGGAGCGTCTTTGCTTTCTCGCAGGAAGTGAAATATTTCCTGAAGCGTTTTCGCACCGTCGGCCAACTCAAATATCGCCGCCACTATCGCCGGCAGTTTCTCCTCGCTCACCGCCGGCAGTTCGCCTTTCCTGGGCGAGTACACTTGTTGGACCATCGAGGTGTGCACCAACCAGGCGTCGCCATTAGCACGATAGACGAGAGCCGGATTCTGCATCGGGCGAGCGACGTAGTAATTCAGAAACGGCGCGAGCGGATCGTTACCATCCGGCGTCAGAAAGTTCTGATGAATTAATTGACTTAACTGCGCCCCATCGGGCCCCAGTAATTTGAGGTTGTCCGGATCTAGCGAGATCGGAGTGCCGGCCTGCGCAGCCAGGAGCAAGGCTCGCACCCGTTGATTTGGTTCGAGGATCTCGCCAGTCAACCGGTGAGAGACACCGTATTGGATGTAGCCGGGAAATAAGCGATTCTCGATGAAACTCAGGTAGGGACTAACCCGGTAAGAAACCATCAATACATTTTTTCCGCCTGGTGGAATTAGCTGAACGTTGAACATGATCGCGTGGCAACGGGTGTCCACAACATTTCCAGATAAGTGCCGTCGCTCCCGATGCGTACAAACTCGAGACGCTCGTAAAGCTTCACCGCCGGGTTGCTGTTCAGCACATGCAGCCGCACCGGCTTACCGGCGACCGCGGCCTCGCGTAGCAACTCCTGAATGAGACCGGTGCCGATGCCGGCGTTGCGATATTCCGGCAAAAGAGAAATATCCACCAACAGAATTTCGCTGTCACTCCGGCTAACCAGGATTCTGCCGGCGGCGCGTTCATCAACCATGATGATGCTGTTGTCGCCGTCAGGATAACATCTTCGTTGCGCGTCAAACTGCATCTTGATGAATAAACGCTTCTGATTGTCGTCCCAACCTACTGCGTCCAACTCCCCGGCGCGAGTGCTGCTGTAAACCGCCAGCAGGAAAGCCTCGTCGGCGGCACTTGCCGGGCGCAAACTGGCTGAACTGAGACAATCTCGCATCAGGGGTGAAAGCTGACTACTTCTTCAACTGTTCTTTCAGGTTCAAATTGCGAATCAGGCGGTGCAGATAGTTTGGATGCACGCCGAGCAGCTTGGCGGCGTCAGTATAACTCCCCTTCGCCTGGTCCATCGCGCTCAGAATGATCTGCTTCTTCGTTTGCGCTACCGCTTCATGATACTTCGTTCCCGCAGTAGTCGCCGCCGGCTCGGATTCGAGGATCGATTCAGGCAAGTCTTCGAGCAGGATGCGATCGGTGTTACCCAAAACCACGGCCCGCTCGATCGCGTTTTCCAATTCGCGTACATTGCCCGGCCAATCGTAAGCAAGCAAACGTGCGTGGGCTTCCGCCGCGATGCCAGTTACGCGACGACTGCACTTCTCGCCATACTTCGCGGCGAAATAATTTGCCAGCAGGGGAATGTCCTCCTGCCGTTCGCGCAAGGGCGGTGTTTCCAGGCCGACCACGTTGAGCCGGTAAAAAAGATCCTGACGGAAGGCGCCGGCCGCGACGGCGTCGCCCAAATTTTTGTTGGTGGCCGTCACCAGACGTATGTCGACGTTGATCGTGCGCGTGCCGCCGACGCGTTCAAAGTTGCGTTCCTGTAACACGCGCAAAAGTTTCACCTGGAGCGGCAGCGAGAGTTCACCGATTTCATCGAGAAACAGCGTACCGCCATCGGCAATTTCGAGCCGTCCTTTCTTCATCGCGAGCGCGCCGGTAAACGATCCCTTTTCATGACCGAAGAGTTCGCTCTCGAGCAGCGACTCGGCGAGTGCCGAACAGTTAACCGCCATGAAAGGTTTGTCGGCTCGTTTGCTGTTTTGATGGATCGCGCGCGCCACTAACTCCTTGCCGGTGCCGCTTTCGCCGGTGAGGAGAACAGTAGAATCAGTGGGCGCAACCTTCGCGATGAATTGCAGCACGTCCCGCACGCGCGGGCTTTCGCCCACGATGTTGTGTTCCAGATTGAAGTCGGCGATTAGTCGTCGGTTTTCGCTCACCAGCCATTCGAAGTGACGCGCGTTTTCGATCGCCACTGAGGTGATGGCTGAGATCGCCGAAACGAGTTGCAGATGGTCTTTGTCAAAAACCGAATCCGGCTCCGCGGTGTCCAGATAAATAACGCCGAGCGTACGCTCCAACATGATTAGCGGCACGCATAAAATCGAGCGCGGGCGTTCCGTGATCAAACTTTCCGCTGTCGCCAGGTCCTTCGCTTCCGCGAGGTTGTTAGTCAACAGCGATTCGCCATGCTGCAAGACCCACTTACTGACGGTGCGGCTCACACGTATTGATTCGTCGGGCCCGCGACGCCGGTCAAGGCCGAAGACCGAAGTGAATTCCGAAACCTCACCGTGCGACCCGGGCTCAGTAAGCAGGATCACGCCGCGCTCGGCCGGCACCACTTCGAACAACAGTTCGAGTAAAGTTTTCTGCAACTCTTCCACGCCGCGAACCGCATTGATCGTCGTGCTGACCTTCATGAGCGCGCTCAAGTCGCGAGCCATCAGGTAAAGCGCGTCGTTGAACCTGACCTGCAGAGTGGAACCGCTCACGGGTTGGCTCTCGTCGAAACGAATCTCGCTTGATTTGACGCTGAGGTCGCCGTCATGGACTAGAAACAGAAACTGCGAATCGCCAATGCGTACCCGGTCGCCGTGCTGCAGCGGACGTCGTTTCACCGGCACGTCATTAATGAAAGTACCGTTAAGACTTTCGAGATCGAGCAGCACAAACTGCTCTACATCTTTTTCAATTTGGGAATGCCGCCGCGAAACCGAAGCGTCCGCGATACACAAGGTGGCGGTGGTGTCGCGACCGATCACCACCGGCAAGGCCTCAATAGGAAAGATACTGCCTTTCAGTCTTCCGGAAATTGCTGTAAGTCGCGGGTTCATGCGAGTCGAGTCTCGAGCGTTAAGCGTCGCACGGCGGTAGAGTTTTTTGAGCGCCCAAAGTGTACGCGTACCCGCGCTCGGCGTAAAGCAAACTGTTAGTTTGCGACCGGACCACTTTCCACAAGTCACCGCGCCGCTCGGTCCTAACTTGCCGCGGCTTCAGTGCAATGTCTATCTAAACAGATTGTTTGACTATCTAAAAGGATAGCCCGGTCCATCGGTTTCAACCCGTGCTTGCCAATCCTCTTTCAAGCCTTGATCGAGTCAAGGCCTGTTGTTTATTGGGTTCCGTCCAACTGAAGCAGCGCGCGAATGCCGCGGCACAGCAGTAGCTATGCAGCGAGGCAGCTCCCAGAAATAAAATTACTTGAAAATGGTTGAGCTGCCGCTGGTAAGCAGAAATTGCGCGCCGATCTTTTGCTTACCTTGAGAAGTTTGCGGTCGAGAGGCCGCGGCCGAAAGGCCAGAGGAGAAAGATGAAAAAGGAACTGCTCAAAGGATTCACGATGGTGGTACTCATATTGGTATTGGCGTTGGTCAGCGCGGTCGCTTCGGCCAGGGCACAGTCAGCCAACAAGGTCGCCGCCGATGTTCCTTTTGAATTCAGCGTTGGCTATAAGACGATGCCGGCGGGCGCCTACCAGGTAGAAGTTCTCACCAGCGCCGGTGACGCGTTAATGATTCAAAGTGCCGATCGCGGCCGCTCCGCAGTGCGCCTCAGTGAAGCAACTGAGAAAGCAAAAAACAAACCCCACGCTCGCCTCGTGTTTCACCGCTACGGCCAGCAGTACTTTCTCGCCGAAGTTTGGAATGGCATGGACAATAGCGGTCGCCAACTCAAAACCTCTCAGGATGAACTCACACTGCAAAAAGAGTTGGCCGCCATTCCAGCCAACGACCCCAAGACCGCCTACGAAACGATCGAGGTTTTGGCCTCACTCCGCTGAGCCCAGAAGCCCAGACACTCCCCGCGCAACGGCCGCTGGTTCCCCACTGGTAAGGCCGCTTGTAAAGCCAAAACGGCAACCCATGCCCCGGGTTGCCGTTTTGGTTTCTGGAAGTCTTTAAGGAACGATGCGCCAGTTATTCGTGGGCGCCGGCGGAATGTTTTTGTGCCGCTCTACCCAATCGATAATTAACTCCCGAATCTCTGCGCTGGAACGATAGATCACTGGTGCGCCTTTATACATGGTGTAGCCGCCGCCTCCGTTTACACGGTAGTTGTTCGTAGCCAGGCGCAGTTTCTGAGTTGGCGCCAGGGGCTGCCCGCGAAATTGCAGGTTCTCAATGCGCTGGCCCACCGGCTTGGCAATATTGAGTACGTATGTAACGCCTTCGGCGATGTCGAAGTTATAAGCGGGAATTTTTTCATCTACCAGGTCAGCGGCCGATTTTCCCGGTTCGTAAGGACGGAAATATTTCGCCGAGTGCTCGAGCGCATCTTTCAGTTGTTGTCCGGTGACCTCCAGGACCACGAGCGTGTTTTCGTAAACATAAAGTCCGGCGATGTCACGCACTGTGACCGGCCCCTTTGCGATCCGCGCATCGGGATTGAACACTGCTGCCAGCGACACATCAGCCTGGCCCGCTTCGAGTTGCACCCGCTGAATCAAGTCCAGGATCGCAGTGTCGCGAAAGCGCGCATCGCTCGCGGTCAACTCCGCCTCCGAATTACCGATCGCGCGCGCCAGCCACGCCTGCGTTTCGCGATCGTAAGGTTCGCCGATTTTCAAAAGCTCCGGATCCGGGACCACGCGTTCGTCGGCCGCAATCGTGCGCGCCGCACCCGCCGCTACTCGCCAGCGCGTGCCGCTGTTTTCCAAATACAAATCCACGCGTGCGAGGTGGCGACCCCAATAGTTTGCCTGGATCAACTGAACGCCGTTGATGACCACGGAAGGTACATCGCGGTGGGTATGGCCCATGAAAATCAGATCAATTCCCGGCACCTGCTGCGCAATTACGATCGCCTGGTTTTCGTTTGGTACCTGACCGGGATTGACCTCGCCGCTGCGCAGATCCTCTTCAAGGCCCATATGCATTGCGATGACTACTACGTCCGCGCGTTCCTTTCCGCGCAAGACGGGGACCCACTTTCGTGCTTCCAGCAAGGGTTCGCGAAACTCGAGGCCGGCGTAGTTTGGCGCGTTCTCCCAATTGGGAATTCCCGGCGTGGTTAGCCCAAGCACGCCGATGCGCACTCCGGCGATCTGCTTGACGATATAAGGTTGGTAGTGATTTTGGTTGGTGCCTCGGTTGTAAGTGTTCGCGGAGAGCCAGGGAAACTTGGCTTCAGCGCGCGCCTTCTCGATCACCTTGAGACCAAAGTTGTACTCATGATTGCCGACGGTCATCGAGTCGTAATTAAGCGAGTTCATCGCGAGCATCATCGGATCGGGCGGCTGATTGTTCTTCTTATTGTGATAGGTTTCGAGCGGAGTGCCCTGAATGGTGTCGCCGGAATCCAGCAGCAGAACGTTGGGGGTTTCCTTACGCGCCTGTTTGATCAGCGTGCCGATTTTGGCGAGACCACGGCTGTCCGGCTTGTTGGTGTAGTAATCGAGCGGGTAGAGGTTGCCGTGCAGATCGGTGGTGCCGAGCACGATGATGTGTACGCGCTTGGCGGCGCTACTGCTTGCGAATGGCAAGCTGAGCAGAACCAACGCGACCCCGGTGAGCCACGCCAAAACGAAAACTTTTCTATTCACCTTCATAGACTCCTTTGCGCTCGCGCTCCTCCGAGTCCCCTCGTACCTTGCGTCGAAATTTCCTGGCCGGCATACCTTCTCCACCACCAGAAATGGAACCGCAAAAGTTTCGCAAAGACTACTTTGGTTGATTCACGAACACTTCCGCGGCTGTCAGTCCGTTAACCGACACCTCATGAATCTTCCTGAAGTTAGTTTCTACAAACGCCAGCTTATCGCGGTTTTCGAAGTACGTGCGACCGCGTTGAATAATAAAATACGCAGGTCCCGAAAGTTTGGTCGGGTCAAAGTCGGGAGCTGAGATTGGCTTCGAATTCAAATCCGTGCGCGCAAACTTTTCGAGATAGAAATGAGTTACACCCGGCGTCTCGTGTGCAATCAACGCGGCCTCAGGCGCTGTGTCGCAGACAAACTTGATGGCTTCGCGCAAGCCGTCGTCGTAAAACTCGTCATGCGGAAAAAAGTACCCGACCTTGTCCGCGCCCAGCTTATTGGTATAGAGCGCGTAATGTGGCCCAGCTGAATAGGCGATCCAGGCGGGGGCGCCGATGAAAATCACCACTGTAACGACTGCGATCACAGTGCGCACCCACGTCGCTATGCGCGCGTGTCGATTCACGAGCCTGAGCAACTCCACCACTCCCACCGATGCGAGCATGTATACAAACGGCATGAGCGACAGCGTGTAGCGCAACCACTTTGCGCCTGTCAGCGAATAAGGAACTATCCACAGCAGGAACATGAAGAGCCCGAAAGCGTAGGCCGGCTGGCGCCACCGTTTAAGTGACACCGCAAGCCCGACGAGAAACGAAGCCAGCACCAGCAGCGGAATCTTGATGGCCATAAAGACGAGGTAAAAATAAACGGGCGTACCCCAGAAAGGCGATCGCGAAACGTTGTTCTTGTAGAGCCGACCGGCGAACAGGTAGCCGGTATGGACCAGCAGCTTTTCACCCATGTAAGCGTTCAGGTATTCCCAGACCTGCGGCAACAGCACCGGAGGATTGGCAATGATGAAAGCAATCAGAATCGCGAGATAGAAAAGGTTTGGTGTTTTACCCGCCGGTTCATCCGGAAGGCGCTTGCGCACATGAAAGTTGTGATGGTAAAGCGCGTTAAGTCCGAAGTAGTGCGGAAAATATTTAGACGCGAGCATCAGTCCGAAGGAGCTACCGCTTAAAAGATAGTTTCGTTTCCTTACCGCGACCTTTCTCGTGTCAGTCTGCTTGGCCCGTAAATAAAAGTAGAACGCGAACAGCATAAAGAAGACGAGCAGCGTGTCTTCCTTGCCAATGCGATTGAAACTGATGGCGTTTATGCCGACCGCCCAAAAGGCCGCCGCCAAGAGGCCGGTCCAACGTTCGAAGAAGGCGGCAGTCAACAGAAACAGCGGAATGACTGTTAACGCGCCAAAGATCCCATTGGGAAGTCGCAAGGCGAACTCATCGCTTACGTTGCTCCCGCCTAGAGCGCCGAGCGAAACGAACATCAGCGCCTTCATCAGCATCGGGTGTTCGGCGTTGGCGGTGATGTCGCCACGCTGGTAAGCGCGCACGGCCTCGACTTTGTTCACTTCATCTTCGGCAAAGCCGATTGCTCCCAGATTGCTGACGCGAAACGCGAAGCCGACAATGACGAGCATCGCCAGCATGGCAAGCACGCTCCAGCTGAAACGGCGGTCGGTCGCAGCTAATTCTGCTACGCTCGTTTCCGGGGCAAGCTCGGGCAGGTTCATATTTATCGCTGGCGGAATAAGCATGCTCCTCTCGAAAGTCGTCCATCGTAACTCATAACCTTCACGAAAAGTTGGTACCGGTTCATCTTAAAAAGTCAGACGCCAAATCTGATTCATACGGCTCTAACCCAATTCAAGCGGAGCACCCGACACGTCTGGCCGATTGGTAGGTTTTCGTAAAATGTCTTATCGTAATCATCCGCATGGACAATCTGGTGGTCTCAAACATTCGACAGCGACCCATCCGCACGCTTGTCAGCGTGGCTGGTGTGGCGCTCGGAGTTTGCCTCGTAATGCTTTTCACCGGACTGGCGCGCGGCATGTCTGACGATCTGCAGCGACGCGCGTCAAACGTGCGCGCTGAAATAATTTTTACTCGACCCGGCTCGATGCAACTAACAGGTTCGACCGCAAACCTTAGCAGCAAGTACGTCGAGAGCCTGAAAGAGATCGCCGGCGTCGCGGAAGCTTTGCCCGTGATCAGATACGTTTCGCAGGGTGGGGCAGGTTTTGGGTTTGAACAAATCGAAGGCGTTGAATGGGAACCTTTTGCTCGTGTCAACGAACTGAAGATCGACTCCGGACGCCCGCCTCAGGCCGCGGACGAAATCGTGGTTGACGAAACGAAAGCGCGCAATAACAAACTGCGCCTCGGCGACACACTCAAACTTTTCGGCAACAAGCCTTACCGGATTACCGGAATCTATTCGCCCGAGTCAGGCGCGCGGGTAAAGATGACGCTCGCCGCGATGCAGGAAGCTTTGGAGTCGCCAGGGAAATGCACCTACATCCTGGTGAAGGTTCGCAACGCCGGCGAAGAGGTCCAGGTTGCCGAACGCATCAACCTCGCATTGCCGGGAAACAAGATTCAGTTGACGCGCGACTTGTTCACCAGCCTGGAGAAAACCATTCCGTACCTCGGCGTGTTTCTGCGCATCCTCGTCGGCCTGGCCGCGGTAGTCAGCGCACTCGTGGTGATGCTGGCAATGTATACAACCATCACCGAGCGCACGCGCGAGATCGGCATCCTGAAAGCCCTGGGCGCGTCGCGCCGTTACATTGTCTTCATCATCGAATCGGAAGCGTTATTGATCAGCGCGGTGGGTTTGCTGGCCGGGTTCATTTGCTCGTTTGCGATTGGTTACGGCATTCACCAGGTTTATGGTTTGTACTTTGAATTCAGTTGGAGTTGGGCGTTGACGGCTGCGGCCATCGGCGTACTCGGCGGCGCATTGGGTGCGCTGTACCCCGCGATGCGCGCGTCAAACCTCGACGCGGTCAGCGCGCTGGCTTACGACTGAAGCAATCCGCTTAAGCTTGACCAGCGTCGGCAACGTTCGTCTGCGACTGCTGGTCCAAATCCCGAAGCGATAAACCGCGGCGCACCATCAGCGCAACGCCAATCGCCGTCCAAAAGAGATCGCGACCCTTCCGTACAATAGCCAGCGCGGCGCCAATTGCCGCCGTGAAGCCCAGCGCTTTCGCCAGCATGCCCGTGCCTGCCTCATCCACTCCCAGGCGAAACGGAATGAATTTGAAGACTATATTAATGACGCGGTTCACCGACTCCAGAATGAATGCCGTTAGCAACGTCGGGGCCACCACGTCGCTGATGAACCAGAGCGTCGTGTAAATTTCCAACACGCCCGCAAAGTGAAAACACATCTCCAGCGCGAGGATCAGCAGCAGCCGGTTACTGTTCCGTTCGTAAAACCCATAGATACGCGCTTCGAGCGTACGCGCCCGGGGAATCATGCGCTCCAGCCAAGCCGTTCCGAACCCGCGACCATGGACCAGTGACATTGGCCGGCTAAGAAACTTCCACTGCCGGCGGATCACGAGATAACCAAGCGGCACAATTAGAAGAGTGACGGCCAACGTGCCATAACTTGCGTAGCGAAGCGCCGGCTTTAGCGGGAAGGCGAGCAACAGCGCCACGGTTCCCGAGAAAATGAACAGCGCCACTGACAGACTATAGAAAATGTTTTCCAACGCGAGAGCTGAAAGACTCACCAGCAACGGCACGCGGTTACTCACGAACGCCGCTTTCGACGGCTCAGATACGGCCACACTTGCCAGCGGCACAATGTTGCCCAACGCGTCGCCCATTACTCGCGCAGCGAACGCGTCACGAAAACGCAAACTGTAAGGGGACTCAAAACAACGTTGCCAGGCAAGACAACGGGCGATTTGTCGCAGCGCGGAGATTGCCAGAATCAGCAGGAAACCGAAACCGAGTCGTTTGATATTTTCGGCGATTTGCGAGATGCCCGCTTTTCGCACGAAGTAAGCAAACAGCAGCACTCCCAGGATGGCGAAGACGATACCAAAACGCGCCAGCTTCCGATTTCTCGCCCGGTTGTTTCGGGCCGGCAAGCTGGTAGTCTGTTCGCCGTTCGCGTCGGTTTCGGTTGCGGTGGGCCGAAATTGTTCGTCCAACTGATTTCCCTCTGCAAGTTGAATGGATGAAGCTACGGTATCACAAGGCCAATTGATCAAAGCAAGCGGCTGGTCTATTTCTTTCGGTTCAGGCAAGACGGAACCGGAAGCGGTAGCGACCTGGTCAATACTCAGTTTGGACCAGGCCTTGCCACCTTCCTACTTGATTCTCTTGCAGCCGTCTCTCACTGCTCAGGAAACGCCAACTATTCCCAGCTCCCGAGCGTCTAACTCAGCATGGGGAGTGCAGCTCAAACCGACCTGGTCCATAAAGGTATTGTTGTAACGCGGATCAAAGAGTAGAATGGCCCAGCCTCCCACACCTGGCCCATCGCCCCGCTTGCCAGGTGGATATATTTTGACTACCGGGATCGCCCATCCCCTAACACGATGTCCAAACCTTTTGTCCCAGTTCGGGCCAGAACCCGCTACTTGGTTCACGGTCCGAAACCCATAAGGAAGGATACGCATGAGATTCGCACTAGCCACCAGCCTGCTGGTTACCTTGCTCGGGTTGCTAACGCTTCCAGCGCCGGGAAGAACCGTGTCCGCCAGCCAGGATCGAGTTGCTGCTAACAGTAAACACTCGCTGCCGTACCCCACTGGAAACGTGTTCAACCTCACCGATTTTGGCGCGCTTCCAAATGGCCGTGACGATGCTGGTCCGGCGCTGCAAGATGCGCTGAACGCTCTCGGCGCCGCTGGTGGCGGCACACTCTTCGTTCCAGCCGGTCGCTTTGCCCTCATCACTCCGGTAAGCAAAGACTTTACCGGACTCGCGACTGAAATCTCGATCGTGGGTGTGGAGTCGCTAACTCCGGCGCCGCCGATAAATGCGGGCGGCCAGGAGTTGGCGCACGGACTCGACCTGTCGTCCGAGTTTGCGCCCCGCACCGGCGAGACAGTCGCGATCCATATTGTGGGTTTACAAAAGCTGTTGCTGAAAGATCTCGTCTTCATTGGCACGCCGGGTATTGATACTGACGCGTTTATCACGCTCGCGCTCGACGACATTCAAACGGCGACGATTAGCCATTCGGAGTTCTACGGCCTGAGCACAATCAGCGACGGCGGCGCCATTATTCAGAGCCTGCGCACCGGCTTCAACCTCGAACAAAGTGTCTTCCTCGGCTGTACCAGCAATAGCGGAGTTTACGGCGCCGTCGTACAAAACCTCGAGTGGAAAAGCATTAAGGTCGACGACACGGTATTCGTTGACTACGGTCAGCGCGCAGAGTTGTACGGGAAACTCGATAACTCCGCGCCCTACTCGTGGGTCAACATCGGCAACGCGGCCGCTCCCGAAAGCGCGTCGCCGCGCCGCGAGGCGATTCTCAGAAATGTTTTCTTTGATGAAGGCGCGTTGAGCGGACTTGCCAGCTTTCCTAATCGCTATTTGCCCCAGAGCGCGCCGCTTGACCTGGTCTATGTTTCCGGGCTGCGAATGAATGTTTCTAACTTGAACACCTCAGGCTTCTATCTCGACAGCATTGAAAATTTGCTAGTGGAGAATTCCTACCACGGCTGGAGTACCAACGCCGCCACTGCCATCAACCTCCTGACTGTGGACAACGCGATTCTTGACCGCGTGGAGTGTGCCGCGCGCGCCGATCGCATAACTGCTGATGCGGCGACTCGCAGCCTCACGATCATCGACTCGGTGTATAACCAGCTCGATTCGCTCGCGCAGACCACTCGCGTTATCAAGACCGCTGCACCTGACGACGACGCGGTGCAGTATGTGCGCCAGCATTTCAGCGCGCAACTAGGTCGCGCTCCCGATCCGGCAGCGCATTTTTACTGGTCTGATCAAATTCTTAGCTGTCTCGAC
Organism: Pyrinomonadaceae bacterium; assembly: GCA_030840675.1. GTDB lineage: Bacteria > Acidobacteriota > Blastocatellia > Pyrinomonadales > Pyrinomonadaceae > PSRF01. Next base: position 10,048 of record JAVEEA010000127.1, on the reverse strand, counting down.
GACGCTCAATGCGTTGAAGAAAAGCGCACGGCACTCGATGACTACCTGGCGTCGCAGCCGCAGGAAACGTTTAGCATCTCAGGCAGGATCGTTGACGAAACGGGCGCGGGCTTAGGCGGAATAAAAGTCCGTCTGTCGGGCTCTCAGAATGTAATGACTGAAACTGAAACCAACGGGCAGTACCGCTTTTCCAACCTACCGACCAGCGGCATCTATTCCGTCTTGCCGAGCGTGCCGCACTGCAGCCTGACCCCGGCCAGCTACGAAATCGTTACTCCCGCGGTCGATCAGATATTCAACGCCGTTGCCCTCCCGGCTCGTCATGAGATTAACGGACGTGTGGTCGACCCCGACGGTAATGCGATGCCCGACGTCGCTGTCACGCTTTCTGGTTCGCAAAGCCAGAGCATGGCTACAGGGCCAGATGGTCAGTATTCTTTTGCAGCGCTGCGGAGTGGCGGCAACTACACGGTCACTCCCGTACTGGCGAGCTATAGCTTTTCTCCCGCGAGCGTGAGTTTTGCGGACCTGGATTCAGATCAGACGCAGGACTTTGTTAGTACTTCCGTTACCTACACCATCGGCGGAATTTTGGTGGGTGCAAATAATGATCCGATCGCGGGCGCCGCCGTGGTCCTCTCCGGCTCGCAGCAACGCAGCACCGTCAGCGATGCCACCGGAAGTTTTGCTTTCGCCGGCGTACCTGGTAGCGGTAGCTACATCGTCACGCCCACCCGCCTCGGAAATTCCTTTAGCCCAGCTTTCGTAAGTTACAGTTATCTTTCCGGCAATCAGTATTCCGTTTACTCGGGAAGCTCGGCTTCTTTCTTACTAAGCGGCCGCCTGAGCGAAGCAGGTGGCCAGGCCTTGAGCGGTGCAACCATCAATCTCAGCGGTTCTCAATCCGGCGCCACGACCTCCGATGTCGGCGGCAATTATTCTTTCTCAGTCCCGGCAGGCGGCAGCTTTACTGTTACGCCCGCGAAAACGAATTACGTGTTTACTCCCGCTAGCGTTAGTTGCCACAACCTTGCCGCAAATCTGACCGCCGACTTCCAGGCCGCGGCCCCAAGCGTGCTGGAGTTTAGCTCCCAGCAATACAACGTCTCGGAAGGAACCCGAACCATAACCATCACCGTGACGCGGTCCGGCAACTCTGAAAATAGCACTTCGGTAATTTACTCTGCTCATGACGGCTCGGCCGATCAGCGCGGCGACGTGATTCCTATAATCGGTAGACTTGTTTTGAAACCCGGCGAGGTCAGCAAAAGTTTTCTCGTCTTCATCACTGATGATGCGCGTATTGAAAGTAGCGAAACTATTAACCTCGAGTTAAGTGATCCGATCGGCGGGCTGCTGGGAGCGAACCACTCCGCGACGTTGACTATCTTCGACAACGACAGCGACGGGTCGCAACCTAATCCGATCGATGATCCGCGGTTCTTTGTCCGACAACATTATCGCGACTTCCTCAACCGGTCGGCGGACGCCGATGGCTTGGCATTCTGGTCGAATCAAATCTCAAGTTGCGGCGCAGATGCAGCCTGCATTGCCGATCGCCGCATGAATGTTTCCGCGGCCTTCTTCCTTTCCATTGAATTTCAGCAGACCGGTTTTCTGGTCTATCGACTGTATCAAGCTGCCTTCGCGCAGGCGCCGCGGCACATCGACGAGTTTCTGCTGGACACGCGGACAATCGGCGCGGGCCTGGTCGTTAACGCTCCCGGCTGGGAAGACTTGCTCGCCGCTAATACCACCCAGTTCATTGAAAACTTTGTCGCGCGTCCAGACTTCAGCGCCGCCTACCCAACCCTCCTGACGCCGGCCGAGTTCGTCGAGCTGCTCAATGCAAACGCCGGCAGTCCGCTGGCAACCAGCGAAATCGCGACGGCTGTGGCGGAGTTTAATGGCGCAGCCACCAGCGAGGCAGTCGCTGCGCGCGCTCGGGTATTGCGCCGCGTGGCGGAAAGCCAACCCTTTTCGCAACGGCAACTCAACCCCGCCTTTGTCCTGATGCAATACTTCGGTTACCTGCAAAGGAATGCCAGCGAAAGCCCCGACACAAATCTCAACGGCTATTACTTCTGGCTCAATAAACTAAATGAGTTCGGTGGTGATTTCCGGCGCGCGGAAATGGTTAAGTCGTTCCTGGTTTCCGGCGAATATCGCGCGCGCTTCGGCACGCCTTAATGCTCAGGTGCCAACTAACAGTTAATTTTCAACTGAAGTGCTGGGAGCGCCGGGCGTCCTGCCTTGCAAGGAGCGGCTGCCCGGGGCCGCGAACTGTTTCGCGCTGCGCGCTCACTTGCGGGCAGGGGTGCCCGCGCTCCCATTGGCTGACCTTTGCCTTTTTAGTTTTGCCTTGATTATGATGCACGCGTTCAATCTCAACAGTTCGAGAGCGGCAAGTCCGGGTTCCCCGCCGGTTGGTCCTGCTCGGAGTGGTAAGGAAAAATGAGTCAATCTCAAACCGCAGTTGAAGCGCTCGCCGGCCGGCCCTTGACGACTCTGTCCGAGGACGAGCAGATGTTTCGCGCCAGCGTCCGTGAGTTTGCTGAAGGTGAACTGCGCCCGCGGGTCGAGCAGATGGATGAGCAGGCCAAACTCGATCCAGCGCTCATCAAACAATGTTTTGATCTCGGCCTGATGGGTATCGAGACTCCGGAAGAATTCGGCGGCGCCGGTGCGACTTTTTTCACGGCCATTGTGGCGGTGGAAGAACTCTCGCGCGTTGACGCTTCCGTGGGCGTGTTCGTAGACGTGCAGAACACGCTTGTCAACAACGCCTTCATGCGCTGGGGAAATCAGGAACAGAAAGCCAAATACCTCCCGCTGCTCGCCACGGAAAAGGTCGGGGCTTACGCGTTGAGTGAGGCGGGTTCAGGTTCCGATGCGTTTGCCATGCAAATGCGCGCAGTCGAGCAGGGCGATCACTTCGTGCTGAACGGGCAGAAGCTCTGGATTACAAACGGCAACGAAGCTGAGATTTTTGTGTTGTTCGCGAATGCCAATCCCGCAGCCGGGTATCGCGGGATCACTGCCTTCATCGTCGAAAAGAGTTTCCCCGGTTTCGCGGTGGGCAAGAAAGAAAATAAACTCGGCATTCGCGCCTCCTCCACCACGGAATTGATTTTGACTGACTGCCAGGTGCCCAAAGAAAACGTACTGGGCGAGGTTGGCAAGGGGTACAAGTGTTCGATTGAAACTCTGAACGAAGGACGCATCGGTATCGGCGCGCAAATGATCGGCATTGCGCGTGGCGCGCTTGATGCTGCCCTCGCTTACACCGGTGAACGGCAACAGTTTGGCAAACAGATTCGCGACTTCCAGGGTGTGCAGTTTCAGCTGGCTGAAATGGCGGTGCAGCTGGAAGCGGCGCGTCTGCTGGTCTACAACGCAGCGCGCATGAAGGACGCCGGCATCCCCTTCGTGAAAGAAGCGGCGATGGCCAAACTTTATTCTTCACGCGCCGCCGAACGGATTAGTTCACTCGCGATCGAGCTTTACGGCGGCTACGGCTACGTAAAAGATTATCCGGTTGAAAAGTTCTGGCGCGACTCGAAGATTGGCGCAATCTACGAGGGCACCTCAAACATGCAGTTGCAAACGATCGCGAAGTTGCTAACCGGCAAGGACCAGAAATAACCAGTTTGCCACGATCCCTTCTTCGTTTCGGGAGTCGAAAACCTGAAGGCCATTACCATCGTAGAAAGTCCCTTGCGATTTCGCCTGCGCAAGATTTTTGTGCTGGAGAATTTTCTCAGTCGAGTTTAATCATGACAGCCTCTCGTATCGACATCTTCAAGCAAATGCTGGTGAGCGACCCCGTTGACAGTGCGATTCTGTTCGGCCTGGCCAAGGAGTATGAGAAGACCGGACAAACCGCCGAGCTGATCGAAACCCTCGAACGTTACCTGGCAATCGCAGACGACGAAGGCAACGGTTTTGGCATGCTCGCCCGGGCCTATGAACAGGATGGCCGGACCCAACAGGCTCGCGAAACTTACCAGCGGGGCATTGAGGCCGCCAACAGTCACGGCCATCCTTCAATGGCGGAAGAATATCGTGCGGCGATCGCAGACTCGTAGCGCGTGGGTCACTACGGGCTTTTGACGTTGTCAGGTGTTATAAAGAAATCATCATGAGTGATCTAAAAGTCTTAAAGCTGGTGCGGAAACCGGCCGGCGGCAGCGGCAGTGCAGCGCTGGCGGAGCAACCCGCAAGGAAACAGGCAGGCGAGACAGAGTCAGCCCGTCCGGCAACGGCGCAATCCGAGGCGCCACAGCCGACCACGCCGGCAATCACTCGTCCCGCAATTCAACCTGCCGCTCCCCCGGTGCGCCCTTCTGAAGGCGGGCAAGGAAGGCGGCGCAATCGCGATCGCGATCGAGGTAAGCCCAGAGAACGAGGTGAACGTGCCGCGAGAGAGCAGGCTCCTCGGCCCACTCCGGAAGAGATGCTAAAGCTCTATCGCACCATGTATCTCTCGCGCCGCATCGACGACAAGGAGATCCAACTCAAAAACCAGAACAAGATTTTCTTTCAAATCAGCGGCGCCGGACACGAGGCGATCCTGGCCGCCGCGGGCATGGCTTTGAAGCCCGGCTACGACTGGTTTTATCCCTATTATCGCGACCGCGCCCTCTGCCTGCAGCTGGGCATGACTCCGCTCGAGCAGTTTCTCTCAGCGGTCGGCGCAGCGGCAGATCCAAATTCCCACGGCCGGCAAATGCCCTCTCACTGGGGTCATAAAAAACTGAACATCGTCTCGCAGTCGTCGCCCACCGGCACGCAACTGCTGCAGGCAGTCGGCTGTGCGGAGGCAAACCTTCGGTTCAAATTGATCAAGGAGCTACGCAAGCGCGTCTCCAATTTTCAAAGAGACGAAGTGGTTTACGTTTCCCTCGGCGACGGCACGTCGAGCGAGGGCGAATTTTGGGAAGCGCTCAACACTGCCTGCAATTTAAAACTGCCGGTGCTCTTCCTGTTGGAAGACAACGGTTACGCGATCAGCGTGCCGGTGGAAGTGCAAACCGCGGGCGGCGATGTGTCGCGGCTTATCAGAGGTTTTCCTAACCTTTTCCTGCAACGTTGCGACGGTACCGATGTGATTGAGTCGCTTCACGTGATGCGGCGCGCGGTCAAGTATTGCCGCGACGGACGCGGCCCCGCGTTTGTTCACGCGCAAGTTATCCGGCCTTACTCGCATTCGCTTTCCGACGACGAACGGCTCTATCGTTCAGACGAGGAACGCACGGCCGACGCGGAGCGCGATCCGGTCAAGCGTTTTGGCGCGCTGCTGATCGACGCGGGCGTGATCGATCAGGACGGGCTGCAAAAAATCAAGGATGAGCTTGATGCGTCAGTCACAGAAGCTGCCGATCAGGCACTCGCAAGCCCGCAGCCGGCTACCGATACAGTTAAGCAATTCGTCTATTCTCCCGACGTCGATCCTACGTCAAAGGAATTCGACACTGAGGCGGACGCTGTACTCTCCGGTAACCCGGGCACGATGGTGGATTTGATCAATCGTTGCCTGCATACCGAGATGGCCCGCGATCCGCGCATCGTGGTCTTCGGCGAAGACGTCGCCGATTGTTCGCGCGAAAAATCTCTCGAGCAAGTTAAGGGCAAGGGCGGCGTCTTTAAGGTGACGGCCAACCTACAGCGCAAGTTTGGCGGCGCGCGCGTTTTCAATTCGCCGCTCGCTGAAGCCAACATTGTCGGACGCGCGATTGGCATGGCCACGCGCGGTCTCAAGCCGGTAGTTGAGATTCAGTTCTTCGACTACATCTGGCCCGCGATGCACCAGATTCGCAACGAGCTGGCCCTGCTGCGCTGGCGCTCGGGCGGCGATTGGAAAGCGCCGGTGGTGATGCGCGTGCCAGTTGGTGGTTACCTGAAGGGCGGCGCGGTCTATCATTCGCAATCCGGCGTTTCGACGTTCACACAGATTCCCGGGCTGCGTGTTATCTATCCTTCAAACGCGCTTGACGCTAACGGCTTGTTGCGCACGGCGATTCGTTGTGACGATCCGGTCCTGTTCCTGGAACACAAGCATCTCTATCGCCAAGCCTATAACAAGTCGGCCTACCCGCCTGACAACTTCATGACTCCCTTCGGCAAAGCCCGGACGGCGCGGGCAGGAACGAGTCTTTCGATCATTACTTACGGCGCGCTGGTGCAACGTTCGATTGTGGCCGCGAAGCAAGCGGAGCAACAGGGCATCAGCGTGGAAGTTATCGATCTGCGCAGCCTGCAACCCTACGACTGGGACGCGATCACGGCCACGGTAAAAAAGACGGGCAGAGTGATCGTCGCTCACGAAGACTCGCTTTCGTTTGGCTATGGCGCTGAGATCGCCGCGCGCATCTCTGACGAACTCTTCGAATATCTCGATGCACCCGTGCGTCGCGTGGCCGCAATGGACACCTTCGTCGCCTACGCGCCGACACTGGAAGACGTGATCCTCCCGCAGGCGACTGACGTCGGCAAAGCGATTGCCGAGTTGAATGCTTACTAAGTCCGAAACCAGGCAGCTGGTGAAGAAAGCCCGCGCCCGGTTCGCATCTTACGTTTGGCCACATCCTGCCGGGTCCCACTCGCTCTGTCACCCTTCACAATCGCGAAAAGACAACGTACACAGGTGTACGGATGTGTTTCGCATGTTCCATGCAAATCTCGCTAAACCGTCCTTTAAACGTCACTAACCCCCGCATACCGGCTCATTGTTCGACGAAAGCCGGCTGGCATAATGGTTGCGACTCCGCTTCTGAATAAACTTATAACCCCGACAAAAGTTAAGACGGCGAGCGCCGTCCAACTGAGACAGGTATCGGCCTGTCCTAATCGCGATTAGGAAGAAGGAAGGAGCTAGCCAAACTCATGAGTAAGAAAATTTCATTGCTGGCCGCGGCCCTGCTGACCATTTCGTCAGCCGCGTTCGCGGGCGCCCAAACGACAACTACTACCGTCACCCAGACACCAACCACAGTTACCAAAACAGTGCAGAATGCGGACGGCAGCTACACCGTCATCGAGTATCCGGTGGGCCGCGAGGTCCAACTGAATCTGACTCCGGTTGGTCTAACCAGATCCAAAGCCGTCGGCACGATTCTGCGTGACGACAGCGGCACGCGCGTCGTCCTGAATGTAACCGACGTACCCGCGGACGTGACCGCCATGAATGTTTATGCGGTGGACGACACGGGCGCGATTACGTCGCTCGGTCCAGTGGTGCTGTCAAATGGAACCGGTAAATTCACCGCCACCACTCCACTGAATAAGTTCATGCTGATCACTGCGCCTGATGCGAGTCTCGCGAGCTACGATCCTGCCGGCAATATTTATTTCCGCAGCGCTGTGCCGGAAGGCTTCGCGGTCATTCCGCATACCACTTCCGCCACTGGCGAAACAGTCAGCGCAATTACGACTCCGGGAACCACCACGAGCGCGTACACCGTGCCCCTGCTGAACATTCCCGCTTACAAAACCGGCGACGACACGAAACTTAAGGTAGATTTCACCGGCGCCATGTCAGGTGCGCGCGCGAACATTTTCATCGAACCGCACAAGAACAAACCAACCGAAATTCGGATGCGTTTCCACGAACTGAAAGAAGCGCCCACCGGCCAGTCTTACCTGCTTTGGGCAATTGGGCCTGACAACCAGTTTTACAAGTTGGGCCAAATTGTAAATTACAAGGGACGGAACGAGGCGGAGATCAAGGCCACTACCACGTTGCCTGATTTCGGTCTGCTCGTAACGATGGAAGACTTGGCAGCCGTGAAGACGGTCGTGACACCAGTCGGTCCGCGACTCGGCGTGATTCAATTGGTCCCGTAACCGGCTGGCTTTCGCTGGCTTAGTTCAGAAGGCTGCCGATCCTGGCGGCCTTCTTTTTTTTTAATTAGCAACTTCGCACAATTTCCCTATCGCCCCGGGCGACGCCTGAGTTACTATGCCCGCTGAGAGGGGTTGTCCCCCGGCCGCTCCACTCCAGACGCTCCGACAGTCGGAGTCACGCCAGCAAATCAGCGTCGAAGCTCGCAAGCTTCGGTTCTCCTTCAACCAGTAATTTAGTTGCGGTTACAACCGAATATGTACAAACGCATCTTCCCCCAGTTGCTGCTGCTTACCGTTTGCCTGCTTTCAGTCAAACAAACCTATTCCCAGGAAACGCTGCCTGAGCTTGTCCGGCGCCTCAAGCCGCAAGTCGTTGCTATTGCGACTTACGATGCGCATGACGAAGCCTTGATGACTGGCAGCGGGTTCTTCCTGCGGCCGGGACAGGTGGTCACAAACCTGCACGTCATTCGCGGCGCACAGCGCTGCGAGATCAAAACACTCGACGGCAAAGGAAGAGTGTTTCCCGTTACCGGTACCCTGGCCCTGGACGAAGAGGGCGATCTCGCGTTGCTCAGCGTCGACATGCCGCCCGACCGTCCCCGCTCGAGCGAACTTGCGCCTGCCCTTCCCGAGGAGGGTGAACAAATCCTGGTGATCGGCAATCCACTAAAACTGGAAGGCTCGGTCACGGACGGGATTGTTTCCGCCGTGCGCGAGGTCCCGAACATCGGCAAGATTATTCAGATTACCGCGCCCATTTCGCATGGCAACAGCGGTAGCCCGGTCTTCAATATGAAGGGACAGATTGTCGGCGTGGTCACGATCAAAGTGACGAACGGCCAGAACATCAATCTCGCGATGGGCGCCGCGCGCGTGGCGCAACTGATTCCCGGACCGTCGCGTCCGCTGGCCTCGCTGCCAATAAAGGAGCGTACGCCGGACCTTGCGGATACCTCGTATCGTAGCGGTTTGGATTCGCTTTGGTTGGGTAACTACGACAACGCAATCGGATATTTTGAAACTGCCGCGAATCGCAATCCGCGGCGCGCCGACGCGTGGGTGCAGGTGGGCTATTGCAAGGTTAAGCAGGGCAAGACCGCCGAAGGCATACGCGCTTACCAGCAGGCGTTACAACTCAAGCCTAACTCCGAAGAGATCCATAACAAGCTCGGCGATGCCTACTACTACGCCGGCCGTTTGCGCGAAGCTATCGCTTCCTATAATCACGCCGCCGCCTTGCGCCCTGACAATGCCGAGGCCCATTACAACCTCGCCGTCGCTTATTCGGAGAGCGGCAACGAGAGTATGGCCCAGGCCGAGGCAAGGTTACTACGCCGGCTCGACGAGAAGTTGTACGAGCGATTGTTGAGCGAAACGAGGATCGAACAATGAGGGACTGACTCACTCAGCGTTATTTCTACAACACAAAAGAGGCGCCACGATTTTTCCGTAGCGCCTCTTTTTTTCGCACATACTTCGGGCTTGTCCGGTTTGCACCAACGTGAGAATCACGGACTGCGCAGCAGGTAGACATCCCAGGCCCAACGACCGAGTTGGGCATCGTGCGCGTCTTTAACCTTTGCCCGGTAGCGAAACTGGTTGCCATACCGATCGGTTCGTTTGGATGGCTTGTATGCCAAATCCAGTGTCGCTATTCCGAGGTCGTTCAAAGTGTGTAACTCGGCCGTCTCAGAAATGCCGTTATGATCTAGATCCTGCCACAGCCGTAATGACGACCAGATTGCGTCTGTGCGTTCGATCAGTCCGTCTTCGTTGCCGCCGTTTTGCGCTTTATCGTATTCCGCGAGCGCCAGGAAGCCGTTTCTCTCGACTCCCGGCGGCGGTTCGGGTTGCGGCGTGAAGTTGCCGAAGAGTTCCTTACCATTGTCAATGCTGCCATTGCCATTTCGATCCAGCGCCAGCCAGGCATCGTCGCTTCCCGCAGCCGTCCAGGAAAGCTTCTCGCTAAACCCATTGCTGTTAAGGTCAAACCAAACGCCGTCCGCGTTATTCGTCAACTTGAACCCGTCTCCCAGCACGTCAACGACTATCGGAGAAGGTGGATAGTCGCACTTACACAGGTCCCAGTCCCACCATCCGTTGGGACGGCAAACCAGCGGTTGGCGCTCACAAAACCAGGGCGCCTCCTGACAGTTCCATTCCGTAAAGTTCCAATAGAAGCCAGCGTCTCGGCAGGCTT
>JAVEEA010000112.1 GCA_030840675.1 Pyrinomonadaceae bacterium | reverse complement strand
AAGTTGAAAGTGTGAAGCCTACGTCGGTGCCGGGACTCTGCCTGGCGGCTGCCCTGAAACATGCCAAGCCGGACGCGCTTAACTTCAAACAAGACAATCAATGGATCAATATTTCGGCGGAGACGTTTGTCGAGCGCGTGCGACAGGTGGCGTTGGGTCTCGCCGAATTGGGGATTAAACCTGGAGATCGAATCGCGCTGTTGTCGGAGAACAGGCCCGAATGGTCAATTGCCGATCTCGCTATTCTCAGCCTCGGCGCTATCAACGTTCCGATTTATACAACGCAGGAAGTTGAACAAATACGTTATATCCTCACTGATTCGGGTACCCGCGCAATCTTCGTTTCCAACCTGAAGCAATTCAAGCACGCCTCAAAAGCCCTTGCCGGTCTCGACTTTCTCGAACGGATTATTTTTTTTGATGAGCCTGGGACTGCTGAGATCGAAAAAGCCACTACGCTGGCTGCCCTGTCGAAGCTTGGGGAAGATCGTTCGCTGAATAAACCGGCAGCTTTTTTAGCCCACCTAAAAGCAATCAGACCAGACGATCTCGCGACCATCATCTACACGTCGGGCACGACCGGGGAGCCAAAAGGCGTGATGCTTACCCACGCGAATTTTGTTTCTAACGTGCTGGCGATCACCAGCGGACTGCCGATCTCGTCCAGCGATATCGCACTGTCAGTCCTTCCCTTGTCACACATCTTCGAGCGAACGGGGTTTTATATTTTCTGTTACAACGGCGTTTCTGTGTATTACACCGCCTCGTTTGATCAAGTCGGGGAAAACCTGCGCGAGATCCGGCCCACGGTCATGACCGCCGTGCCACGTTTATTCGAAAAAGTCTATCACCGGATTGTTAAGAAAGGTCTGTCGCAGAAAGGTTGGAAACGGCGAGTCTTCATGCGTTCGTTGGAGGTGGGCCAGCGTTACGCCGAAGCGAAAGATAAGCGCAAATTGGTAGGGCCGGCCCTGGCGTTGCAACAGAAAGTGGCGAGTAACCTGGTCTTTTCAAAGTGGCGCGAGGGCGTGGGCGGACGGCTGCGATATTTCGTTTCCGGCGGCGCGCCACTCTCGCCGGCGCTCTCTTACGCTTTTCTTGCGGCTGGAATTCCGATCCTTCAGGGTTATGGCGCCACCGAGACCTGCATCGTTTCAGCCAATCGCCCCGATAACAATCAGGTCGGCTCGGTGGGCCTGCCGTTCGCTGGTATCGAAGTCAACATTGCAGACGACGGCGAGATACTCCTGCGTGGACCTAACGTGATGCGTGGCTATTATGGTCACCCGGAAGAGACTGCCGCCGTACTCAGTGATGATTGGTTTGCCACTGGCGACGTGGGCCACTTGGATAAACACGGACACCTTTACATCACCGATCGCAAAAAGGATCTCTTCAAACTGTCAAACGGAAAGTATGTCGCACCGCAACAGATTGAAAGTCTGCTCAAGCAGAGCGAGTTTGTGAGTCAGGTGGTCGTGGTGGGTGCGGCTCGTAAACAACCGGCCGCTTTGATCGTGCCGGAGTGGGAAGCGGTGAGACAAGCACTTGCCGAGGCCGGCGAAAAGTTTCCTAACGAACGGGCAGCACTGGCGAAGTCGCCTGCCGCGATCAAGCTAGTGCAAAGTGATGTGGCGCTCCTGACTCGCACGCTGACCGACTACCAACGCATTAGGCGTATCGTCCTGTTACCGGAAGAATTCACAATTGACCGCGGCGAGTTGACCCCAACACTCAAGGTGAAGCGGCGCGTGATTGATCAAAAATTCGCCGCCGAGATCGCGGAGTTATATTCCTAAGGTCTGTTTATGGACTACTGACTCGAGCCCGCGAAAGGGAACTCATGAGGAAGGGTTTGGCGAGTCGCTCACGAACAGATCGCCTTACCGAAGCATTAACCCCCAACCGTCACCGAGCGGCACCGTCCCAGAATTGACTCCGCTAACATTCGCAAGTTCATCGGCAGGTCGGGAGTCCGACATTCGCCGTTCCGCGGCTGGGTGTAAAAAGCCAGCAGCGGCAACTCGCAATAGCAAAAATCACAATTGTCGAGATGACGTGTGACTGCGGAACGCAGATCTGTAGTTAGTTCCTGGAGATTAAACGCGACCAGGAGAGTGGACGAGGGGCAGGCGAGTCTTTTGCTAAATTTCTTTGCGGTCGAGGCCTTCATCGGTTTTGCCCCCAGAAGTGTGATTGACGAGCGCTATCGGACCCTGCTTGAGAATTCGGACGCCACGGGTTGAGGCGAGTAAAGGGGCAAATTCACTGTTAGCCTCAACCCAAATTCAAACCCGGTCTTCTACGTGATCAACAGCTTAATACATCTAATGGTTGGTAACTTCCACAAGTTTTCCAACCTAACTTGACCGCTTGTGGCTGTGGAATCAATAACTTGCCGTAAGTGTAAAAACATGTTGCTCATTCGTAGGATTGTTGCTAAGATGCTCGCCGTCAAGTCAGGGAGCGCCTGCTCTTTGACGCTCGCTTCAGGGCAAGCCCACCTGTTTCTCAGGATATTCCGGGCCAGTTCACAATAACCAGTCTCCAATGGCAAATCAGGATTCTTCTCGAACGCCCTCTAATTTTTGCCTTACCGAGTACCCAAGCCCGCGAGTTGGCTGACATTGGCCTTCGGCTAGTTCAGCCCACCCGGTCGAACACGGTTCCCGCCAAGGTAAGGCATGGTCGCCATCAACTCCGTAACCCAAAGAACAATCCCAGTGAAATCTCTAAGTCACGAAGTCGAAAAACAAGCTGAGCCGAACCCGCTTGGCCCAGTACCACAAACTGCGCGGGCAAAGCGTACCGCGGAGCGCATGGCGAGGAGTGGCAAGTGGGTCGAAAGCCTGCGCTGCTCAGACGTAAACAAGCTGTGGTCAGAACTGCACCGAATCGTCTCTCACCATCCTCTGGTGCGCGCCTCGCGTAGCGCTGGGTTGCTGGTCGAAGAAGGGGCCACCACTGCCTATACCGATCTCACCCAGGAACTTTTCGTTCAACTGCTAAGCAAGAATCGCTTTGAACATTATCTCGAAACCCAGATGACGGATTACGAAATTGAGTGCGAGATCGGACAGATTGAGCTCACCAATCTGCTCACTGCCGAGTTGCGCAAAAGACATCCGGAAAGCTACCGCCTGGCTCGCCGTATCTCCACACTGATCCAATCGAGTGCCAACTTTCGGCGCTTTGATTCGAGCGGCAGTGGTGATGAACCCCATCGACGACTGGCCGACAGAGTCTACGGACTAAGCGAATGGGCCGATGGCAAACGTCGCCGCGACTCTCACGAAGTTGAACAACGCGTGCATGTGATTGCCGTTCGCGCTCGTGACACGCGCATGGTCGGCTGCACTGGTGATTCACAAGTCGTGATCAGCAACTCGGATTTGGAGGATCTGATAGTTTCCGTACTCGACGCCGTCGACTCGCCAGTTGACGTTAGAGCGCTTCGCAGTCTGGTCATGTCTCGACTTCCGGTGATGGATATTTATCTGGTGCCGCTCGATGGCGACGACAGCGATGGCGAGGGTAATCATTTTCAGCCGGTTGACAAGGGGGAAGATCCTGAACAGGGCCTGCTGCGACGCGAGTCAGAAGATGAAGCCGCCGGCTTTGTGGACCACTTTCTTGGCCATCTGAACGAAACGGTTCGCGGCAAGGTCAAGCAATACAATCGCATCCTCGGCGTCTTGTGGCACTGTTACTTGAGCCCCCGTCAGGCCACCCAATTGGAAGTTGCCGCAGTGCTCGGCGTCTCCGATTCACTAGTATCGGATTATCGACGGCGAATAGAACAGGAACTGCGCGCGTTGTCGTTTGGCCAGGTTGAGGAAGCGAGAAGATTTGAAAGTGCATTGCGCGAGCGTGTCAGGGACCTCGTGCTCGTCAGCGAGCAAAACGAGGTCGCAGTCTAGGAATCGTGGGCGCGCGACAAGTGCCTGCTACTAAACTGTGAGTCGAGGCTGCGGCGCGTTAAGCGTAGCAGCTTCTTTTGGTTTACGGCCCCATCCCAACCGCCACTTGGAAAGACGACTTAGCAAAGTTGCTCAAGAACTGTCAGCACCATTTACCTACCTTCGCCAAACTCTTATGCGGAACAAGGCTGAATTAGACGACTACGAGCCGGTGACGTCTTCACGTCGTCAGCGCAATTTCGGGAAATCCGCACCGGAGGACGACTCGTTGCCCCTTCGTGCGCTGGATGCTGCCACACAGATTCGTTCGCAAGTGGCGCCCGGAGTTATGACAACTGCTGAATCCGACATGCACGTACCAACGCCCAGTCGCCAACGCCAAGCTCTCGACCACGTCGCACGCAACCAGCCAATCGCGACGAACACCTCGCTGAAACGCGGCCACTCCGCCAGTTACCTCGGCCTGTTCGTCTTTACGTTCCTGGTCTATTTCCGTCCGTACGAACTATTTCCGGCGCTGGCGTGGATGTCGAAGGGCGCGCTGGTTGTGGCGGTATTCACGCTCGCGATCTTCATTCCCAGTCAACTCGGTTTGGAAAACAGAATCTCGGCGACGCCGCGAGCTCTCAAGCTGGCGTTGGCGCTGCTCGTGACCGGATTACTGTCCATCCCGTTGGCCCTGGAGCCCTCACGCGCATTTCTCAGCCTGGTGGAATTCTTCAAAGTGATCGTGATGTTCGTCGTACTGGTGAATGTCGTGCGCAACGAAAAACGATTGCGGTCCTTAATGGTGTTGGTACTGGTTGCGAGTTGCGTCTTAAGCATCGCCGCTTTCAGCGACTACGCTAATGGGAACCTCGTCTTGAAAGGGCGCCGGATTGCAGGTTTGATTGGCGGCCTTTTCAGTAATCCCAACGACCTGGCACTTCATCTGGTCACCATGATGCCGATTGCCCTCGCGCTATTTCTATCGTCGCGCGGGCGACCAATCCAGAGAGCGCTCTACCTCGTTTGCTCGCTCGTGTTGTTGGCCGGGCTGGTGGCGACGTTTTCTCGAGGCGGGTTTCTGGCACTCGTTTGCGTCGTTGCTTTTCTGGGCTGGAAGTTGGCGCGCCGCAATCGCGCGCTCGTAGGTGTTTTCGCTCTGGGGCTGATTCTGGCAGCGTTGGCGCTCGCGCCCGGCGCTTACCGCAGCCGGCTTGCCACGACGGGCGATGATTCAGCCGTGGCCCGCACTGACGATCTCAAACGTTCGATTGTGGTGGCTGCGCGGCATCCGTTTTTCGGCGTGGGCATGGACAATTACATACTCTTCTCAAACATGAACAAGGCGACGCACAACGCTTACACTCAGGTTGCTTCCGAAATGGGTTTCGCCGCGTTGCTGATTTACGTTTCATTCCTGTTTGCTCCTTTGGCCGGCTTGGGTCGCCTCGAGCGCGCGACTGGAACTACTAAACGAAAACCAGCGGCTTATTACCTCGCGATCGGTTTACAGGCGGGCTTGGTCGGTTACATGGTCGCGAGCTTCTTCGCCTCGGTCGCTTATCTCTGGTACGTCTACTACCTGGTCGGTTACGCGATTTGCCTGCAACGTATCCACTCCAGCGTGCCGGTCGATTCGGTCGCTAACGCTAATTTGAACTCACGCTCTGACTTGAGTTTGCCGGCGCTGCGGTACGCGCCGGTAGGCTTTGGCGAAGACCTGCCGCGGGAGGCGAACTGAGATGTTGACTCCAAACCCGCCATCGTCAGCAGCAGGAGTGGTTGAATTAGTCACCACATGTCCACGCGTGAGCGTCATCATCCCGGCTTACAACGTCGCGGCGTTTATTCGCGAAACACTGGCCTCGGTATTCAACCAAACTTTCGCCGACTACGAAATCATCCTGATCAACGATGGCTCGCCCGACACCGAAGAACTCGAGCGAGCGATCCAGCCATATGCCGGGCGGCTTGTTTACTTGAAGCAGTCGAATCAAGGAGCGGGTGCCGCACGTAATGCCGGACTGCGCGTGGCACGTGGCGAGTTCGCTGCTTTTCTTGACGGCGATGATCTTTGGTTACCTGAATTTCTGGAGCAGCAACTCAAGCTAATTGAAAGCGAGCGCGGCTTCGAGTTGGTCTATGCCGATGCGGTCAACCTTCACGACGCTGGCGTCGAGCGACTCACCAACATGGACGTCAATCCTTCAACCGGTCCGGTGACGATGGCAAGCTTGATTTCCGGCAAGTGTACGGTCATTACGTCGTGCGTAGTCGCGCGCCGGCAAATGATTCTCGACGTCGGCCTTTTTGATGAAGGCTTTCCCAATTCGCAGGACTTCGATCTTTGGTTGCGACTGGTGAAGCACGGCGCACGGCTGAACTATCAGAAAGTGGTACTGGCCCAGCGCCGAGTTTACGCCGGCAGCCTCGCGTCCAATCCGTTCAAGAGTTTGGGAGGCGAAATTAAAGTACTGGAAAAGACGGCGCAGCGAACGGACCTGACCACTGAAGAACGAAATGCGATTGAGAAGTCACTCGAACGTTGTCGCGCTACGGTCGCGGTTTTCCAGGGGAAGGAAACATTAGCTACCGGCGACTTCAAGGCTTCTCGCGCTTCGTTCCAACTTGCGAACCGTTATTACCGGAGCTGGAAACTGCGCTTGGTACTGTGGTCACTGCGCCTCGCACCGCGACTGTTACAGCGCGCCTACCGGCTGCGAACGACCTGAACCGAAACGGCATGCCAGACACTGCAATCAAGAACTCGCCGGGCCGTAAGTCACCGGAATATTTCCTGACAGAGCATCTGCAGGCTGACCTCGGTGCGCGCACCGCTCGCGGTGGCGCAGTGACCGTCGTTTCGCACTCTTTGAGGTTTGTGATCACCATCGCGGCCACGGGTGTGATGGCGCGTTTACTGCGTCCTGCCGACTACGGATTGATCGGGATGGTCGCGTTTTTTACTAACTTCGTCGCGATGTTCAAAGACCTCGGTCTTTCAGTCGCGACCATACAGAAAGCAGACGTAACGGGCGATCAGGTCAGCACGCTATTTTGGTTCAACGTCGCTTTCAGCCTTGCTATCACCGTCTTGATGGTCGCTCTGTCACCATTCGTCTCCTGGTTTTACGGTGAGCCGCGGCTCCTGGCGGTCACGGTCGTTACCGCGCTGGGTTTCATACTGGGCGGCTTGACGGTGCAACACGAAGCACTGCTGCGCCGGCAGATGCGTTTCTTCTCGTTGGTTTCGATCGTGTTGCTTTCTACCGTCGTCGGATACGCCGTAGGAATCGTCCTGGCCTGGCGCGGCTTCAGCTATTGGGCGCTGGTCTACAGCCAGTTGGCTTTGTTAACGACTAACACGATCGGCGTGTGGCTGGTCTGTCGTTGGCGTCCTGGTTTACCGAAACGAAACTCGGGAGTGCGTTCGATGATCGCCTTCGGGAGAAACTTCACCGGCTTTTCGATCATCAACTACTTTTCTCGCAACCTCGACAATCTGCTGTTGGGAAAAGTTTGGGGCGCAAACGAACTGGGACTCTACAACCGCGCCTATCAACTGATGACGCTTCCGATCGATCAGATCAACGAACCCGTCACTTCGGTCGCGATTCCCGCGCTCAGCCGCATCAAGGATGAAGAACAGAGATACCGCCAGGCGTACCTGCGTATGCTGGAAAAAATCGCGATGTTCACGATGCCGGCCATTGCGTTCATGATGGCGAGCTCCGATTGGATCGTGCAGGTCGTGCTGGGACCACAATGGTCCGCCACCAGCCGCATCTTTCTGTTGTTGGGAATCACGGGACTGTTTCAACCGATCGCGAACACCTCCGGCTGGCTCTTCCTGACGCAGGGCCGCAGCCGTCATATGTTTCAGTGGGGGCTGATCAGTGGTCCATTGACGATGGGCTCGATCCTGGTGGGATTGCCCTGGGGCGCCGTCGGAGTCGCCACGGCCTACGCAGTCACGCGCGTGTTGCTGACTGACCCGTTGCTGTTCTGGTTCGTTTGCCGCACTGGCCCGGTACGCACCAAAGACGTCTATCGCACGATTGCGCCATTCACCTTCGCCTCCATTGTCGCGTTGGGCGCAGCGGTGGGGGTGCGAAATATCCTCGCGCTTCAGAATCCGATTGTGGGACTCATTACGATTTTCCTTACCACGAGCGTCGTCACGTTTCTTTCGCTGGTTGCCTTGCCGGCGGGCAGGCGGGCACTGGTTGATATCAGGACGACGATTACGCTCGTCTTGAAACAACGCCAGGAGGCAGTCTTGGTTCGTTAGTCGAGTCCGAAATCTATGCTGAAGACTGTCAAAACACTGGTGCCCGCGGGCGTGAAAGCCGCGCTCAAAGCGACGGTACAGGGCTACCGGCTCCGTCGCGGACTGCGTGCAATTTCGGCTCTTAACGAAGGCGAGTTGCCGACGCGGGCGATGCTGCGGTCGCTTAGTCTCGGTTGGGGCAATGATGGTTACGCCGCGAACCTCGACTACCTCGAGGAAGTCGCGCGTAACGCCGCCACGACTGCCGGACCAGTTCTCGAATGCGGCAGCGGCCTGACGACCCTGCTGCTGGGAATGCTGGCGGGACGGCGTGGAGTGGTGGTGCGTTCGCTGGAACATTCCGCCGAATGGCGCCAGCGAATTGCCGCAGTGGTGTCGCAATACCAAATCGCAAACGTGGAGGTACTGGGATCGCCGTTACGAGACTATGGCGCCTTCGCGTGGTACGACCCGCCGCTCGATCAATTGCCGGAAGAGTTTCGGCTCGTGGTCTGTGATGGTCCACCGGGAATGACCAAGGGCGGACGCTATGGCCTGCTGCCTCTTTTCGGCAGACGCCTACCAGAGGGTTCAGTAATTTTGGTTGACGACGCCGGACGTCCCGGCGAAGTGGAGATGATGAATCGCTGGCGCAGTGAGCTTGAGCTCACGGTCGAGGTCTTTAACAAACCGGCGGGGAGGTTTGCCACGCTGGTTAGGCGTGGATAACAAGATGTGTGGCATAGCAGGATTCGTAGATTTCCGAGAAGCGAGCAACGCTCGTTCGGATGAAGCACGCGCTGAAATACTTGAGCGCATGTGTCGCGTGATAACGCATCGCGGACCTGACGATCAGGGAACGATGCTCGAACCGGGCGTAGGGCTTGGCATGCGCCGGCTCTCGATCATCGATCTCGCCGGTGGTCATCAACCAATTGCGAACGAAGACAATTCGGTAACGATCGTTTTCAACGGCGAGATCTATAACTATCGCGAACTACAAACCATCCTGCAGGCGCGCGGTCACCGTTTCCAAACAAATTCCGACACCGAAACCATCGTTCACGCTTATGAAGAATTCGGCGCCGCTTGTCTGGAGCAACTGCGCGGGATGTTCGCTTTTGCCATCTGGGACGAACGCCGGAAACAGTTGTTCATCGCCCGCGACCGCGTCGGCAAGAAGCCACTCTATTTCTCCGTGACTCGCGGCGGCACGCTCGTCTTCGGGTCCGAGTTGAAGTCACTTTTGGAACATCCGGATGTCGCGCGCGAGATCAATCCGCAGGCGCTTGATGCCTACTTTTCGCTAGGTTACGTGCCGGATCCAATCAGCATCTTTGCCAACGTCGAGAAGTTGCCGCCGGGTCACTATTTAACTTTCACGAATGGACGGCTGACGATCGAGCGTTACTGGGATTTCAGTTACGAGCTAACGACCAACGGTGGCAATGGGCATCACTCGGCGGCCGATTATCTCGACGAGTTGCGCGCCTTACTGGAGGAGTCAGTCAAGCTGCGACTTGTTTCCGACGTACCACTGGGTGCTTTTCTCTCAGGCGGCGTCGACTCCAGTACTGTCGTAGGGCTGATGGCGCGCCAGATGAACCAACCGGTGAAAACGTTTTCCATCGGCTTCAACGAAGACAGCTTCGACGAACTCAAATACGCCCGCGCTACCGCGGAAAAGTTTGGCACCGATCACCACGAGTTCATTGTCACACCCGACATTTGCGACGTAGTCGACGAACTCGTCTGGCACTTCGATGAACCATTCGCCGACTCGTCCGCGATTCCTACCTACGTCGTTTCCAAACTCGCACGCGAACACGTCAAGGTAGTGTTGACGGGTGACGGCGGCGACGAATTGTTTGCCGGCTACACACGTTACCTGACCGAACGCAGCCGTAGTAAGTTTGACCTGCTGCCGCGCGCTATGAAAGAAGGGTTGCTGGATCCCTTGAGCCGGCATTTGCCACACGGCGCCTGGGGTCGTAACTTCCTGCACAACGTTTCGCTCGATCCGATCAGCCGTTACCTCGATACGGTTTCAGTCTTCACCGGTCTCAACAAAGACTCTTTATATACCGCGGAGTTTAGCGATCAACTGCGCGACGCGAGTCACCTCCGCTCGTATTTCCGCGAACTCAGCGGCAAGGTGAGCACCAACGCGCCGCTCGACTCGCTGTTGTACATCGACAGCAAGACTTACTTGCCGGGTGACATTCTGACCAAAGTGGATCGCATGAGCATGGCCGTTTCACTGGAAGCCCGCGTGCCGCTGCTGGACCACAAGTTGATCGAATTCGTCACGCGCATACCGGCGGCGCTG
This sequence comes from Pyrinomonadaceae bacterium, assembly GCA_030840675.1. Classification (GTDB taxonomy): domain Bacteria; phylum Acidobacteriota; class Blastocatellia; order Pyrinomonadales; family Pyrinomonadaceae; genus PSRF01. Next base: position 640 of record JAVEEA010000112.1, on the reverse strand, counting down.
AAACTGGCGGGCCTCGAAACGAAGCACTTGTTCAAGCGTGCGATTGCCGACCTGGTGCCCGCGGAGGTGTTACATCGACCAAAGCAGGGTTTTGGCGTCCCCATCCAACACTGGATCAATCAACAACTACGAGAGCGAATTCGCGACACGCTCAACGATCCGCGCACGCTGCAACGCGGGTATGTCACGCGCCAGTATGTCGCGCTATTACTTGATGAACATGAACGTGGGCGCCGCGACCATTCCATGGCGCTTTGGTCTCTGCTCATGCTGGAGCTTTGGCACCGGCAATACGTCGATCGGAAGAGCTAATCGTGAAACGACGCATCCTCCAACTGATTGATAGTTTCGACCAGGGCGGCTCCGAGCGGCAGGCCGTGGAGTTGACGCGGCTGCTTCACGCTAGCGGCGCCTTTGAGGTCCGGCTTGCCTGTTTGAAACCCGATGGCGTCCTGCGAAGTGAAGTCGATCAATTGGGTCTGGGCGAGGTGCCTTGTTACGAACTGCGGAGTTTCTACGATGTGAACGCGCTCGCTCAGCTGCGACGTTTCGTTCGATACTTGCGACGAGAAAAAATTGATCTGCTGCACACGCACGACTTTTACACGAACATCTTCGGCATGACCGCGGGCTTGCTGGC
>JAVEEA010000095.1 GCA_030840675.1 Pyrinomonadaceae bacterium | reverse complement strand
CCGCCGGTGCCGCGGTGGCTGTTTTTGGCATGGGCGGCGTCGGCCTGAGCGCGATAATGGGAGCGCGTGCAAGGGGCGCTCATCCGATTGTGGCAGTCGATCGAATTGAGGATAAACTCAAACTCGCGCGCGAAGTGGGAGCAACTCACACAGTCAACGCCGCGGAGGATGAGCCGGTGGCAGCGGTCAGGGAACTGACGCGCGGCGGCGCGGAGTACGCCTTCGAAAGTGTCGGCAGCGAAAGTGTACTGATGCAGGCTTACGCGGCCACGCGCCGGGGCGGGACAACTATCACTATCGGTTTGCCGGCACCTGGGAAAATGTTCAGTGTGTCTGCCTTGGGCATTACTTTGGAGGAACGTACGATCAAAGGTTCGTACCTGGGATCGTCCGTGCCGCGTCGCGACATCCCCCGTTACCTTGGCCTGTACCAGGCGGGAATCTTGCCGGTGGACAGACTGCACACGCACACTTTGCAACTTGCGGATATCAACGAAGGTTTTGATCGCTTGGCCCAGGGAGAAGCGGTGCGGCAGATCATCGAGTTTCGCAGTTAGCTGCTGACTCCCAACCAATACACATGCCTGAGCAACCACAAATCAGTCGCAGCAACTACGCGCATTTTCTTACCCTGGCAACGCGCTGGCTGGACAACGATATCTACGGTCACGTCAATAACGCACTTTACTACGCCTTCTTCGATACAGCCATCAATGAATACTTGATCGGCGCGGGTGGGCTCGACATTAACAATGGTCCAGTGATGGCGTTTACGGCCGAGTCACAATGTCAGTATCTTCGGCCGCTCGCTTTTCCGGGTGCGATTGAGGTGGGACTGCGCGTGGGCAAGTTAGGAAATTCGAGCGTGCGATATGAGCTGGCGATCTTCAAAGAAGGTGACGAACTCGCCGCGGCGGCCGGCTACTTTGTACACGTCTTTGTCGACCGGATAACGCAACGGCCGGTGTCGCTGCCGTCGACGATCCGCGTTGCGTTAGAGAGGTTAGTTCCAGCAGCTTCGTGATTTCTGGGGACGCGGGCATCCTGCCCCACTTTTTTGCGAATAATTGTGTCCGGACGCCCGCGCTCACCGGAGTGGAGTTAGTGCTTCTTACCGGTGCCGTAACGCAGTCGCACTTTTACCATGATGGGTTCAGCAGTTTTGCTGTTTGGTTGGTAGTAGATCACCTGCGGCGCCGGCGCGTTAGGTTGCAACGCTCGGGAAGCGGAGCCGGCTGCTTCCTTCTCTGCTTTGCTCCAGGGTTGTCCTGCACCGTGTTCCAGCTCGAGCAAACCGACCCGCGTGCCCCATGATTTCTCCCAGTTGCTTAGCTGCTCTTCAGAAAGTTTCTGCGCCGTGTCGGTGATTTCAATACCGGGAAGCGGCGTAGGACTTACGAGCACGCTGAGCACCTCGGCGGTCTGATCTGATCGGCTGCGCTTCACTGTGAAGTAAGCAGGCCGATCGTCCTGACCGGGCAGTTCAACTATTTTACCAATGGTGACTTGATTGTTGCCGCCGAGTGTTCGCGTGGTCGGAAAGATCAAATACGGCGCACCCAAACTACCATCCGCGTACTGCTCGCGATCGATGACGTACAGGTAACCGGTGCGCGCGGCCTCGACCGAGACTCGCAAGCGGTCGCCCTGGTCCAATGAGGTATTGGCGGAGATGCGTTCCGGGAGCCACTCGGCCGCGTCCGCACCTTCGTGTACGATCAGTCGTTCGCCTGAATCGCTGGCAGCAGCCCGCCGGAGACGCCAGAGAGTTACTCCAACCACAGTTTCGCTATTCACATCGGCGGTGGGAATGTTCGGAGTCGCGACGCGGTAGCTGCGCTTCATCGCCTTTCTCGGCAAAGCTTTCTTTCCGGCTGCGTTAATGAAGGCTGTGTCCCATAAACGTCTGGTCGTGTCTCCGTCCTGGGCTGACAGTCGTGCGGCCGAAGTCAGAATTAAGACGCAAAGCGTCATTAACCAGGCAGTGGCCCTGAGGTCGAAACTCGGACGGCTGTTATTGTTTTTCTGGTGCGGACTCATGCTGGCGAACTCCCTTAAAAATGAATGCCTCTCAAGAGGCGCTTTCCTTGCTATCTACTAACGCGAGAATTCGTAGGCGAAACCACCAACGAAATTTTTTCTGTTCGAATCGCGCTCCGCGCCTGTCAGCCGGGCAGGCTCAGCGCCAGTCACCTTGCAGCGTAAACGCGGCCCAATAATAAGGGGATTGCCACTGCGGTTGGCGTGACATCTCCATTTGCGCGGAACGCAGGGCGGCGGCCGGCGTCTTGTTTTCTTTGAGCATGCCCCGGTAGAAACGCGCCATCAGTTCCGCGGTGGCCTTGTCGTTTACATTCCATAGGCTCACGACTACGCGACGCGCGCCCGCGTACATGAATCCCTGTGTCAAACCGACCAGTCCTTCCCCTTTAATCTCTTTTCCCAAGCCTGTTTCGCAGGCGCTGAGCACGACCAACTCCGCCGGCAGATTCAGATTGTAAATTTCATGCGCGCGCAGGAACCCATCCTGGGGCTGGCCGTTTTCATCCACCAACGAAAGCACGATTGCGGAAAGGTCGGAACGCTGACTGTCGACGTAGCCATGCGTGGCGAAGTGGACGTAGCGATACTTGCTCAGTTCGCCGCCGGTGGCCGTGGCGCGGTTGGCTTTGAAGTCAATCGCTTTGAGATTTTTTCCGGATGGAGCTTCCGCGAGGATCTGTTCAGCTTCCCGACGCGTGAACCTTAGACGTCGAATCGTCAAGCCGGAGCCTGCGGCAACGTGTTCGATAATCCGCGTGCTCGCGGAGGTAGCGCCAGGAACTTGTTTTGGGGGACCACTCTGCGTGTGCGCTTTCAGTCGTTCGTCGGTAGCAGAAAAAACCGGATCAGCGATTACTGCGACTGCGTTGGGCGCTGGTATGCGATTTCGCAAGCCCGCGCGCTGGATGGCCAGTGACGAAGCTGAAGGCAGTGAGATTATTTCGTGTGTCTGCAGTAACAACTTACCAGTTGACGACTTTCCCGGAGCCGGCAACGCCGCAAACGGGATGTATTGCAACGCGCCATCGGCCACTACTACCAGACGTGAAAGACCCAGTTCCGTTTCCAGTGGACCAAGCACCAGCGCGCTCAATTCTTTACTCGCGCGGAGCAGTTGCGCATCCGTTTGCGTTACTCTCGCCAGCTTCAGGCGCGCGCTTTCACCGGCTATTGATTGCGTGCGAGCAGTCAGTAAGTCATAGACCAGCCGGGCAGCCTGCTCTATTTGTGCGCGACCCGGCAATTCGTAGGTGCGCAGCGAATTCGCGGTGACGGCCCAGACATAACTTCGTTCTTCGCCCAGCGAATACTCGAGCAACAAGGTACCCGGGTCCAACTCGCTTTGAATTTCCTTCAGGCCGAGGGGTTGCGGCTGCGTGAGTGCCGCGTAACCGGGGCTGGCCTTGCGAATAGCCGACTGGGCCTGCTGATACTGATCCTCAAGCGCCGATATCTCTTTATTTAATGCGGCTGCACGTTCCTTCGAGTTCTGCGCGAGTGCCTGCATCAAGCGCTCGGCTTTGGCATTCAGTTGCTGAGCGAGGGCCTGCTCGCGTTCAAGCAGCGAAACGTTTACTCCTTGACGGATGTTCGCGCGGGCTTCAGTTAACATCTCCAACAGGCTGCGAGCGTGCGCTTCTTCGCTAACCCTCAGTGCCGCCGCATCGTTTCCCGAGGAAGGATGCAAACGATGCATTTGCATGAGCAGGTCTATGTAGAATTGATAAGCGTCGTGCTTGACGCCCAGATAGGAAGCACGCAATTGCGTGTCGGTTTGCCCACGCACCGCTTCGATTTTCGCGATGGCCTCTTCGATTCGTTTGCGGGCGGCGGGGAAGTTGGACCTGGCGCGCTCGAGGCGGGCGATGCCCTGAAGTATGTTTGCTTCTTCTCTTCGATCGCCCACTGCCTGTGACAATGCCAGTGCGTCGTCGTAATACTGAGCGGCTGGGACAAACTCTCCCGACAAGAACTGAAGGTAACCAATGTGTTCAAGCGTAGCTGCCTCCGACCGCCGGTCCTTGGTGGCCCGCTGCAGGAGGAGGGCCTGCTGGTGAGATTCCAGCGCCTGCTGTCGCTGGCCGAGGGAGTTGTAAGTTACGCCGAGACTGTCGAGAGTGAGTCCCTCGCCGCGCCGGTTTCCGGCAGTTCGCTGCAACGGCAGGGCCAGGTTATAATGTTCGAGAGCCTTCTTCATGTCACCCAGCGAGGCGTGAACATATGCCATGGAATAGTGGGTACCCGCCTCGCCGTTTAAGTCTTTAGCCTGGTGCTGAAACTCGAGCGCCTCCGTGAGATATTCAAGAGCCCGTCCCGGTTCGCCCAGCGTCGCATAAACCAAGGCAATGTTGCCCAGCGTGTTGGCGATCTTGGCTGGATTGCCGATGAGTTTCTTGAGAGTTAGTGACTGGTTGTAGAAGTCCAGAGCCAGCTGCGGCTCACCAAGTCTAAAGTGGATCAAGCCGATATTATTGAGAGTGTCAGCCTGTGGACCACGTTCGTTTTTGGCTGACCAAAGCGCCAACGCGTCGCTGTAAAAAGCCAGGGCCTGGTGGGGCTCGCCCAACGTGTCGTAAACGCCGCCGAGGTTGTTAAGTAAGACCGGCTCGTCGGTTGTGATTTCCAGAGCCCGACAAAGAGCGAGCGCCTGGCGGTAATACTCGAGTGCGGTTTGCGATTCGCCGGAAGCAAGATAGATGAAGGCAACTACTACCGAGCTGTAATATTCCATGCGACGATCATTCGCCGCACGAAACATTGGGAGCGCTTGCTGATACTTTTCCAGCGCCTTTCGCCGTGCCTCGATAGCGGGTTGCTTGAATAGCTGATACGCCTCCCAGAAAAGCTGCTCCGCGACCACTCTGTCCTTATCCGCCTGCGTGGGAAACCTCAGCGCTTCAATTCTAATTACATAACTGCCCGTGGGTGGTTTCTTGTCGGGCAGCCGCACCTCAACATAATACTCACCCGTTTGTTTGACTATCACGGACAGCGGCTCTGGTCCCCAAGCGCCGCTGGGCCCATCTGCCGTCATGATTTGCCGCTCGTTTGGTGCGAGCAACGTCACGGCAACATCTACTCCTCGCTGATCGACCACCACGCGAAGGTATTGACCAGCGGCGACCGAAACACGATAACGATGAATTGCGTTGCCGTCAGCGTACTGCTCGCTGGGAATGTCCAGGGCGAGCGTCGTGATTTCCGGGTTTTGTGGCAGCGCGGGAGACTGCGCCGACCACCGTTTTGCAGGCGCACCAAAGACTTCGCAGAGCGAACACCCCAAGGCCAGTATGACGATGACGAAGCGAACGCGAGTTTGTCCAGGCGGCCACGGACTCGTCCGGAAGCGACGTCTTGAATGATGTAGCAAGGTAATACCTCTACCGATTGCATAATAAGATCGGGAGTGGAAGCAGGGCGACCATCGGCAGAAGGTTAGCAGCGCTAATAGCCTGGGCCCTTCTCATCTTCATTCGTCGGGCTACCATCCCAGCTGGGAACATCCTCCACTCCTGGGGACGGGAAAGAGCCAGGATCATTGGCAGGAACCACCGAGCCGATACCGCTCCCCTTCATTCCTTGTCCCTGCGTGTGCACTCCCACGAGACTATGATCGTGACCACACTCGCAGGGTACTTTGAGAATCTCAACTGGCCCACCGCCTCGCGAATCGACCTCCTTATGGCCGTGGGTTGCTCTTTGATTCTGATGAGTCACGCGAAAATGCCACAAGGTCATGGTAATCCTCCTATAGCTTTTAGTCTTATCGCAGGTTGCAATTTGGTCCGGCGCCGGTCACTCGCCTGGGATTGCACGGCGACGGAAAATACAAGATCGGAACCAGAGGCGGCAGCGACTGGGTCGGTACGAATTCTTAATCCTCGCTTTCGTACGAAACCTGGGTTTGGCTTCATTGACGCTGGTGAGCCGCCGAAACGACTCAGCCGCTACCGCTCCCGGTTCCGATCTTGTGTAATCAAAGATGCAGAGTTATTGATCAATTCAAGTCCCGGTTATCGCTGACTGCTCGACTCCTCCTCGTCGTCAGATTCATCATCGTCGTCAGAGTCATCCTCGTCATCGGATTCATCGTCATCGTCTGAGTCATCTTCGTCGTCAGCGGCATCTTCGTTGTCAGACTCCTCCTCGTCCACAGAGTTATCTTCCTCCGGATTCGACGGACTGCCGTCCCAACTGGGAACGGCGTCACCTTTTATCGAGGGCTCTGAATGCGGATCATTGGGCGGAGCAACCGAGGTGGCTCCCGATCCGGACATGCCGTTTACGCTGGACTGAGTACCGATCAAGGTGTGACTGTAGCCACAGTTGCAGGGCACGTTAGCGATAGTTACTGAATTTCCGTTTCCTGGGGGATTGACGTTCTTACTGCCGACGGTCGTAGTTTGATTCAGGTGTGTGACATTAAAAAACCAAATAGGCATTGTGTTCTCCTTAATATTCAACTCAGGAAGCAGAAGTTCAGCTGTCAGAGTTGGTCGGGTTCAAAACTTAAGCCGTACGGCGGCCGTTAGCGGGGGGTTCGCTCCAAGTGCGAACAGTCGGAACACCTAATTGGCCTCCCAACATCTATTCATTAACGCGAGAATTTGGATGGAAAACCACCAAGCCTGCCGGATGGCCCAGTGAAACATCCCGAGAACGGCTTAACGTAAAGCCGGTTTAGGTTGACAAGCTAAAAGCACTTGAAGGCCGCATCATATTCCGGCGACCGGTGAAGGTCAATTGCTTTCGAGGTTAGCTGCCGAAAGATTCGCGTACTTCGGGGAGTTGCAAGCTTAGGCGCAGGTGGGTCGGGCGCTCAGCGAAACCGCTGAATCCGGGAACTGCAAGTTTCTAAATCCTCAATGATGTTCCAGCTTGAGCGAGTAAACCAGAACCGCGTTGGGGCTACTGAGCGTGGTTTGCTTCAGTTCATCATCTCTTGAAAGCGCGGGCGCCGGTTTGGCATGTGCGAGTAGAAAGTCTTGAACGCGCATCTGCAGTTCGGCATCCTTTACCTGTCCGCGATCTTTTGGGTTCGCAAACTGCTTTACCTGCTCCAACTCGGCAACGGCCTCTGCGCTAAACACCAGCCAAAGTTTTTCCGTGCCCTCTTCCGCGTCAAATTGGAACCAGCTTTGCGGGGGAATTTCTACGCGCTGATTTTCCCCGAGATAAGCCAGCCCATCATTGGCGGTAGGCGAAGGGAACAGTACGACAAACGACGATGAGCCCGCTGCGTCGCGCGGCCCTTCGTTGAGAATGTATAAATAGCCTGCCTGGGGACTGGTGATATTTAGTTTGACCTGATAGTTCGGTTCAAAATTGATTTCTCCGGCGAGTCGGAAGGGTGCTGCGAACGGTCGGCCAGCGCGATATTTCTGTACCGTCATCCAGTAACTGAGCTGGCGTGCGGAAGGAACGATGACCGCCGGCGCAGGCGAGCCCGCCCCCCGACGGATTCGTGACCAACTCGTTAACGCGAGCAGAGCTGCGATCAATACTACGAGCAAGGCGGCGATCGGCAAGAGCTTTGAGCGAGTAGGCCCCCGGTCCGCGCTTCCGTTGGGGGTCGAGTGCTGCGTCGCAGCCGTGTCTAAGTCTCTCGCGGCCGGGCCGTCTGTAGTGGCAGTCCCCAAGTGTGTAGAGACGGAACGCTTAATCTCAGCATCCAGATCGATTCGTCGCTTGAGGTTGCGCAAATCGATCAGCAGGTCTTTTGCGGTTTGATAACGCTCGTCCGGATTCTTCGCCAGCGACTTGGCAACAATTCGCTCGAGCTCGGGCGGCACTACAATGCCTGTTTCACCGAACAGCGCGGGTTCTTTTTCCAGAATCTCAACAATCAAGTGACTACTGGTGGTTCCCGCGAAGGGCAGGCGACCGGCGACCATTTCATAAATAACTATGCCGGTGCTCCAGAGGTCGGTCCGTTCATCGACGCGCAACCCCTGCGCCTGTTCGGGAGACATGTAACTGACCGTACCCATCACGGTGCCGGGTGTAGTACGGAGAAGTTCAGTGTTCGCTTCCGTGTCCGAGTGCCCGCCCGCTGACGCCGGCGGTTCTGACAATTTAGCGAGGCCGAAGTCCAGCACCTTAACCACACCGTCGCGTCGCCGCAACATGATGTTCTCCGGTTTGATGTCGCGATGCACGATCTTTGCTTCATGTGCGGCATCGAGCGCCGCGACTACCTGCGTGCCGATCTCGATCACTTCCGCCAACTTGATCGGCTTCAGTCGCAGTTGGTCGCGCAACGTGGCGCCATCGACATATTCGCTGGCAATGAAGTGAAGCGAACCCGCCTCGCCAAATTCGAAGATCGTCAGAATGTTTGGTTGATTGAGCGACGAAGCGAGTTTTGCTTCCTGTTTGAAACGCTGCATTCGTCGTTTATCGGCGGCCACGTCAGCCGGCAGAATTTTCAAGGCGACGGTGCGATCGAGTTGAGTGTCCTCGGCGAGATAGACTTCACCCATCCCGCCCGCGCCCAGCTTTCTGAGGATGCGGTAGTGACTAACTTGCTGGCCGCTTGCCAGGCGGTCTTTGCTGATGTCGTCGTCGGAGTTAAGCAAGGGAGCGACTGCGGCGACCGCTGGTTCGTCCATGAAATTGTCCTGATCTGCCTGGCTGTAAGAGGAGATTAGCCGCTCGACGTCACGACGCAACGCTTCGTCGGGGCCGCACTGGGCCGCGACAAAAGCGCCGCGTTCTTCCGGTTCCAGCGCGAGCGCGGACTTGAATATCCCGCTAATTTGTCGCCAGCGTTCAGGCTGCATCAGGCAGCGCCTCCACTCAATTCCTGATAAAGCCAGGCCCGGGCCATATTCCAGTCGCGCGTTACTGTGTTTTCGGAGACCTTCAACACGCCGGAAATTTCCTGGTTGTTCAAGCCGCCAAAGTAACGCAGTTCCACGATCTGACTGCGGCGCGGATCCAATTTAGCCAGTCTCTGCAAGGCCTCGTCCAGTAACAACAGCAGCGACCCGCCATCTTCCGCAACTACGGCCGCTTCATCGAGTGAGACTTGCTGCGCTGCTCCGCCGCGTTTTGCATAGGCATTACGGCGTGCGTGATCGATCAGAATGCGACGCATGATCTGTGCGGAGATGGCAAAGAAGTGCGCGCGATTCGCCCAATGAACATTTTTTTGATCGACCATGCGGACGTAAGCTTCGTTGATGAGCGCCGTCGTCTGGAGCGTGTGATCCTGCCGCTCGCGTTTCATATAGTGGCGCGCCATCCGATGCAACTCGGCATAGACCAGCGGGTACAATTTATCGAGCGCGGTTTGATTTCCGTTGCCCCATTCAGCCAGCAACTGCGTGATCTCATGTGGTGCACCGGCGGGATCTGTCATGCGCTAAACCCTGGGGTGTCGGTTCGAAGTCGCATACGGCGGCCAAGTGTAACACTATAAAAGCACGAGCCACATGATCATTGTGACCCGCCCTGCCTCACCTGCAAATGAGCGCTGCTTGAATTTCCCTTTTGCGTCGCGAAGTTTTAGCACAAACGCCGCAAAAGGACGTTTGATATTGAGAAATAGAATCCGCGCGTAGTACAGTGTGCCGCTCACTTACCTCGAAGAGTTTCGCGTAGGGCGCGAATTGAGCCGTAATTTTCGGGAGGACAAACCACGATGTATAAGACCGTGCGCGCGTTTCCATTACTGTTGCTCAGCTTGATCATTCTGGCACTTCTGACGGGTCTTATCGCTCAGCCGGCCGGCGCGCAGACGCCGGCACAAACTTTGCCGAATGAAACCCCGGTCCAGGTGACGGCCACCAACTACGGATTTGATTACGTTCGTCGTGAAGTGATGATCGCGATGCGCGACGGCGTGAAGCTGCACACGGTGATCCTCGTTCCCCGGGGCGCCAGGGGCGCACCGATACTCCTGACCCGCACGCCCTACAACGCCACCGAACTAACGACGCACACGAACAGCGCGCACCTGGGACCGAGTCTTGAAGGTTACGACAACGCTACCGACGTAGTCGTCGAGGGCGGGTATATACGCGTGGTCCAGGACATCCGCGGCAAGTACGGTTCCGAAGGCGAGTACGTTATGAACCGCCCGCTGCATGGTCCACAAAACCCGACGCCGGTCGATCACGCCACCGACACTTACGACACTATCGACTGGTTGGTGAAGAATATTCCGGAGACTAACGGCAAGGTCGGCATTCTCGGGATTTCGTACGACGGCTTTCTGCCTTTGATGGCCCTGGTGAATCCGCATCCGGCGCTGAAAGTTTCCGTGCCGATGAACCCGATGGTCGACGGCTGGCGCGGCGACGACTGGTTTCACAACGGCGCCTTCCGTCAGCAGGGCATGAGTTACATCTACGACCAGGAAGCGACGCGCGGCAACGACGTCAAATGGTGGACCAGCCACTTCGATGACTACGATATGTTCATGGAAGCTGGCTCGGCTGGTGAACTGGGACGCCGTCGCGGCCTCGAACAGGTCGGCTTCTGGCGCAAGCTGCTCGAGCATCCGAGTTACGACAAGTTCTGGCAGGACCAGGCGGTGGACCAGATTCTGGCGGCGCAACCGCTGAAGGTGCCGGTAATGCTGGTCCATAGTCTCTGGGACCAGGAAGATATCTACGGCGACATTGCCGTCTACAAAGCGATCAAGCCGAAAGACGTTAACAACGACAAAGTTTTTTTGGTCCTTGGTCCCTGGCATCACGGTCAGGAAATTCGTGAGGGAAGTGCCTTGGGCGCCGTCAAGTTTTCCAGTGACACGGCGCTGACTTTTCGTCAGGAGATCCTGCGACCGTTTCTCGATCACTACCTCAAGGATGCGCCGAAGGCCGATATCGCGCCGGTGACGGCCTTTGAGACGGGAACCAACAAGTGGTTGAGACTACCTGCGTGGCCGGCAGGTTGCGCCAGGGGTTGCGCGATCAAAGCGACTCCGCTTTATTTGAACCCGGGATTGAAGGCGAGTTTTGCGGCCCCGTCACCGGGAAGCGAGAGCGGGAGTTATGAAGAATACATTTCTGATCCGGCCAAGCCGGTGCCTTACCGGGCGCGACCAATCGATGGCACTACCTGGAGACAGTGGCTGGTTGACGATCAACGCGAGCAGTCGGGTCGACCGGACGTGCTGTCGTTTGTCTCTGATACGTTGACGGCGCCGGTGAAAATCAGCGGGGAACCGATCGCCAATTTGATCGCTTCCACCAGCGGCACTGACTCGGATTGGGTGGTAAAGATAATCGATCTCTACCCGGATGAAGTCGCCAGCCAGCCAAACATGGGCGGCTACCAGTTGATGATTTCCGCTGATATCCTGCGCGGCCGTTACCGCGAAAGTTTTGAAACCGCGAAACCTATCGCCGCAAACACGCCTTTGCTTTTCCGGTTCGCGCTGCCGACCGCGAACCACGTATTCCTGCCGGGTCACCGGATCATGGTGCAGATCCAGTCGAGCTGGTTTCCCCTTTATGATCGCAATCCGCAGACGTTCGTGCCCAACATCTTCTGGGCCAAGCCAGGCGATTACCGCAAGGCAACACAAAGGATTTATCACGAAGCCGGGAATGCCAGCCGGCAAAGTTTGATCGAGTTGCCAATTGTCGGGACGCGTTAGGGAGTTCACTCCGTCAGGAGGGAACTGTTTAAGCCCCCACGCTAAAACTATGACGACGAATGAGAGCACCGAGACAGTAGCCGCAATCCTGCAACTTGAACGCGAGATCATGAACGCCATCAAGGCTAAGGATACCGCGACGCTCGAGCCGCTGCTGACTAGCGAGTTTGTCTATCGCACACATTTCGGCGCGGAGTCTGACAAGACAGCATTCCTGAGGAGTATCGCTTCGTTTCCCGTCGAAATTCTGAAACTGACGGGCGAGGAGCTTAACGTAAGCGTCTTTGGCGAGACCGCAATACTCACCGGAGTGCAACTGGCCGACGCGCGGGCGCCGGAAGGCGAAGTGGAAACCAGCGCAGTGGCTTTTGCGGATGTTTTTGTTCGACGTGCGGGGCGCTGGTTGATGGCGCTCGCGTTTGGAGTGGAGTTACCCAGCGAGTCAGAACCGCCGCTGTAACTGAAGCAGTTCAGCGTTCAAGCAGTTCAGAGTTCAAACTTCAGTTTGTGCTTCGGCGCCACAAGCACAGGCTAAAGCTTGAACTCTGAACTGCTTGGGTAGCTTCAACCACTAGCTCGCGAGTTCACAAACCAAGACTTCCAATTGCAGCCGCGCGCCTTTGAGACCGGTGCCGCCGAGCGACGTCTTGAGCGCGAGGTCCGCGGCGGCGATGAGTTGAATGCAGCGAGCGATTTTTGTGTCGTGAGTGCGCTGCACAGTCCTGCTAAAAGCCTCACGCTTTTCGTAAGAGCCGTAGGCCATACGCTTCACTTCATCGCGCGCGCCCCGCTTATCTAATTCTTTCGCGATCGCGAGCCGGTGGTAGTTACTCGCGATCAGCCCTACCAGCATGACCGGCGCCGCCTGCGCGTCCAGGAGCCGGTGCAAGGTTTCCAGCGCGCGTTTCCGATCTCCCGCCAACAGAAAATCTCCCAATTCGAAATTTGAAAGATCGCGCGAGTGGCCGATCAGTTCAGCTACTAACTCCATCGTGATCTGCCGGGTTCCGAGTGCGGCCGCAGTCAACTTATCAACTTCGGATGACAGCGTTCGCAGATCAGTACCGACCAGCCTGACGATTTCAGTTAACACGCGATCGTCGGCCGTCGTTTTCAATTCCCGCAAACGAGTGCGCGCCCACGCTTTGGCCTCGCCGTCGTTAACAGTCTTAAACTCGACCACGGCACAGCATCCGAGCAAGGCTTTAGTCAGTTTCTTGCGCTTATCAAGATCGTCCGCGACGAAAATCATTACGGTCGAGTCGACGGGGCGATCCAGGTAGCGAATGATTATTTCTTCATCGGCCTCACGCAGCCGCGCGAAGTCGCGCAGCTTCACCACCCGCTGGCCCGCCATCAGCGGCAGTTGTTCGGCGGCGCTGATCGCGGCCCGGGCGGAATCATTTAGCAGGCTGAAAGAAGCTTCATTAAACTCACGCAGCAGTGTGCCGCCGAGAGCTGCTTCGGTGAGATCGTGAGCCGCATTGTCGCGCAAGAAGGTTTCAGTTCCGAGCAGCAGGTAGAGCGGTTTGAAGCGGCCGGCCGGATTGGCCTGCACGGAGCGGTCGAATTCGGTGCGCGACAGAATGGTCATTTCGGGATCTGAATGGCGTTCGTCAGCGTGGACACAATGCTCTCGGCGAAGTTGCGGGCCATGCGCTGCACCGCCGGATCTTCTTCGTTGAAAAAGTTGCGCGGGTCGTTGGCGAATTCATACTCGCCGCGAAAGACGAAGTTTTGATTGTCGTAGAGCACTCGGTTTTCCGTCTGGTCGCGCACCGTTACTGCGGCTTCGATGGTTACTTCAAAAATACGCGCGCGGCCTTTGTCGTCCAGCAGGACGCCGCTGTAGTTGAAACTCTTGATGACGCCTTCGATCACCGCGTCCGCGCCTTCGCGGTTGCCCTGCACGCGCAGACCGCGCCCGCGATGAATCAGTTCGTTGACTACTGCTTCCGTGAAGCGCGACTCTATCTTGTAACGCAGTGCGTTGTTCTGAAAGGCCGGCACCGCCACGGTCTTGATGCGCGCGGGCAGCTGGTTTTTAGTGATCGGCTTGTAGCACTCGGCAAAACCGCTGACGCACAGCAGCATGACCACGAACGCTGAGAAACGCAAAACTCTGGACATCAAAAGCTCTCGATTCTGACTGAGTTGGTAACGGGAATGCGCTTTGGATTCTCTCGCACGAGGACCGCTTAAGCAAGCTCGGGCCAAATCAGAACCGGGAGCGGGTAGCGACCGAGTAAACTGAGGAACCAAACTCACAACGGGATCTGTATTCGGACCGGTCGCTCCCGCTGCCGGCTCTGATTTGTCCCTAACTGGTCCAACGTTTTCTGAGCGCAGCCACCACGCGGATAGTCTCCACAGTCGCTGTCACGTCGTGGACGCGGACTATGTGAGCGCCTTTGAAGATGGCGGCGGTCATGGTGGCGAGGCTGCCGTGCAGACGTTTCTCGACGGGAGCAGGATTGCCGTCTGCGTCGGCGAGTAGCCGGCCGATGAAAGACTTCCGTGAGGTGCCAATCAGAAGAGGAAAGTCAGGGAAGGCGTTAATGATCTGATCGAGCTTCGCTAATAGTTCGAGGTTTTGTTCCTGACTCTTGCCGAAGCCAATACCGGGATCGACTACGATTGACTCGTGCCTCACGCCGCGTTGCTCGGCAAGATTAATACTCTCGCGTAAGCTCCTGGTGACTTCAGTCATGATGTCCGGGACCGGCGGCGAGGCGTGCAGAGCGCCCGGCACGCCCAACGAATGCATCAGCACCAGTCCCGCTCCTGACTTCGCGACTTCATCGGCAAGCTGGGAATCAAAACGCAATCCGGAGATGTCATTAACGATCGCGGCGCCGGCGTCGAGGGCGGCGCGCGCGACCGAAGCTTTGGTGGTATCGATGGAAATAGGAACGGTTGTCCGTTTGACCAGTTGTGCAATTACGGGAAGGACGCGGTCGAGTTCCTCAGTCGCCGAAACGATCGCGGCGCTGCCGGGGCGAGTTGATTCGCCGCCGATGTCGATGATGTCGGCGCCGTCGGCAATCATTTGTTGCGCATGGGCGAGGGCACTGTCGAGCGAAGAGAATTGACCGCCATCACTGAAACTGTCAGGCGTAACATTCAGGATTCCCATCACCAGCGTGCGTGCGCCGATGGGAAGCGTGCGACCTTTCGCCAGTTGCCATTCGCGTGTGTTCGAGGAGTCAGCCACAGACTACACAGGTTACGCAGATTTCGAATCCCCGGCAAAGACGCTTACAGGTTCAGCTCGCGCGTCGGAGTTGTTTCTCAGCAATCGGCAAAATACGCGGACAAAAAAAGGGGAACGGGCTGTTGACCCATTCCCCTCTTACTCATCCTCTACCGAACCACAGGTGCCCTGCCTGACGGTCGAATGGGCGACTGGGTTAAGCCGGCGCCGGGTTACCCCCGGTGATTGGCGGCAGGATCGGCTTCAGCGGTTTGGCTGATGGCTCTTTCAGTTGCGGCCGATCTTCGTCGTTGCCCGCGTCGTTGACCGGCTGCTGATCGTCGAGCGTGAGACCGGCAACGATCCGGCGAATCTCGACGCCGTCCAGCGACTCACGTTCGAGCAGGCACTCCGCCAAGCGCACCATCGTGTCACGATTGTCTTCGATGATTGCCTTGGCACGTTCATACTGCGCCGTGACAATCTTCTTCACCTGCTGATCAATATTAATGGCCGTTTCTTCGGAGAAGTCGCGATGTTGAGAAATTTCGCGGCCCAGGAAAATCTGCTCTTCCTTTTTGCCGAACGTCAATGGGCCCATCTCCGACATGCCGTATTCGCAGACCATTGCGCGCGCGAGTTCGGTAGCGCGTTCGATATCGTTCGAGGCGCCGGTAGTAATGCTGCCGAGGAAAGCGTTCTCGGCAATGCGCCCACCCATCAGAATAGCAATCTGGCCCAGCAAATATTCTTCGCTATAGTTATGACGATCGCCTTCCGGGAGTTGCTGCGTAACGCCGAGCGCCATGCCGCGCGGAATGATTGTGACTTTGTGGACCGGGTCGGCATTCGGGACTTTCAAACCGACGAGCGTGTGGCCCGCTTCGTGATAGGCAGTTACGCGCTTCTCTTCGTTTGAGATCACCATGCTCTTGCGTTCCGCACCCATCAGGACCTTGTCCTTGGCCAACTCGAAGTCGAGCATCGCGACCATCTTCTTGTTGTAACGAGCGGCGTTCAGCGCCGCTTCGTTAACCAGGTTGGCGAGATCGGCGCCCGTGAAACCCGGCGTCCCGCGCGCGATCACGCTGATGTCAACATCTTCGCCGAGCGGAATTTTCCGCGTGTGAACCTTCAAAATACCTTCGCGGCCCCGCACGTCCGGTCTTGACACTACGACCCGACGATCAAATCGCCCCGGTCGCAGCAAGGCGGGATCAAGCACGTCGGGACGGTTAGTCGAAGCGATCAGGATTACACCGTCGTTCGATTCAAAGCCATCCATCTCTACCAGTAACTGATTCAACGTTTGTTCGCGCTCGTCGTGTCCGCCGCCGAGTCCGGCGCCGCGATGACGACCGACGGCGTCGATCTCGTCGATGAAAATAATGCACGGGGCATTCTTCTTGCCCTGCTCAAACAGGTCGCGCACGCGCGAGGCGCCGACACCGACAAACATCTCGACAAAGTCAGAACCTGAAATGGAGAAGAAGGGAACATTCGCTTCGCCGGCGATGGCGCGGGCCAATAGCGTCTTGCCGGTTCCCGGCGGGCCCATCATCAAAACGCCTTTGGGAATTCGGCCGCCGAGTTTTTGAAACTTCTGCGGCTCCTTGAGAAACTCGATGATCTCCTGAAGTTCTTCCTTGGCTTCTTCAACTCCGGCGACGTCTTTAAACGTCACCCGCTTTTGCTGATTGTTCAGCAGCTTGGCGCGCGACTTGCCAAACGAGAGCGCCTTGTTTCCACCAGACTGCATCTGCCGCAGCATGAACACCCAGATGCCGATGATGAACAGAAGCGGCGCCCAGGTAATCAGCATGGGCCAGATATAACTACTGCTGCCTGAGTCGTCCTCAAACTTGGCCTTGGGTTGACCGTCACTGCCGGGTTCATTCGCTTTCTTGAACAACTCATTCTTCATTTGCTCGTTGGTGAGCTGAATGCGGAATTCGTTGTTCTGCTTGTCGATGGCGACGGTCTCGTTTTGCTTGACCGTTACTTTGCCGATTTCGCCTTTGTCGAGTCGCTGGTAGAGAGCGGTCAGATCCATTGGTTGGGTTTTGTTACCGCCCGGATTTACCAACTTATAAAGCAGCAGGGCTCCGGCGATAATCAACAACCAAAAAATTATTTGTCTAGCTGTGGAACTCAAAGTCATTAAAGCCTCCGACTGTGATCATAACCCAACCCGCGGTGCTTTGTCGCTTGCGGGATGCAGGCCGGAAATTCTCTCGGGACTAATTCCCCGCGAGCGTTCAGATGCGCGCCCTCGCCACCTCGTTGGCACCAGAAGCGCGAACTTGCGCGACCTTCCCAGCAATACTGCCACCCGCAAAAAGCGAAAACCGCCGGGTGCTTACCGGCGGTGCCGAACTGGAGAGATTTTAGAGATCGAGGTAGTCTTTTTCAACTGCTTTTTCCTGCTCAACTCCAACCTCCCCCGCGACCGCAACACGCATGTTTCCCCAGGTAATTCCGCCACTCGGCCGCCACGCGTACCTGTGAGCAGCTTTTCGACGGCTAGCAGATGAATCATTTCAACCCGGTTAAGATTTCCGCGTTCTCGCTGGATCCATTCCCGCAAGGCCCGCCGCCGCACCGCCGCCGGCGCTTGTAACATAACTCTTACGTTTAGCGTGGCCGATCCGGTTTCACCGTGCTCCGTGGCGGCCTGCAACAAGAGGCGCGCGTCCACTGAGAGTGCGGCAGCATCTTCAGTTAACAGCGCCGCGGTCCGGCCGAGTGCCTCGACCACGCGGTTATTGAACGACTTCATTAGCGGCAGGAGTTGCCGCCGAACTCTGACGCGCGCAAACGCCTCGTCTGCGTTCATCGGATCTACGCGAAAATCTATTGCCTGCCCGCGGCAGAAGTTTTCAGTGTCGTGACGACGCGCCCAGTTGAGCAAGGGACGCACGAGTTGCACTTTCGAGCCGGGCGCGAGTTGCCTGCTTGCCGGTATGCCACTCAATCCTTCGGCGGCACTCCCGCGCAACAGTCGCAGCAGAATCGTTTCGGCCTGATCGTCGAGAGTGTGAGCTGTCAACACCAATGCGGTCGCGGCTTTTTCCGCCACCTGTTGGAGAAAAGCGTAACGGACCTTGCGTGCTGCCTGTTCGAGATTCTCGCCGGCGGTCTTTAGGTTCGCTTGAGCGCCAACGACGTCGTGGCCCAACTCCTTCGCGAGTCGCGCGACCCAAATGGCATCGGCTTCGCTGTCGTCTCGCAAACCGTGATCGAGGTGCGCGACCGTTAACTTCAGTTGCAGTTTTTGCTTTCGGACTAGTTCGTCGAGACCAAGCAGAAGCGCGGTGGAGTCAGCGCCGCCGGAGACCGCCACCACCACTCGAACCTCTGACTCGGGCAACTCGAGCCGCCGCCATTCTGCGCGCAGGGTTCGGGCGAAGGTGGAGAGCTTGGCTAGTCGCGTCAACGGGTCGCGATTGAGCGGACGGCTGATTGTCATGTTTGGAATTAACGTGCTCACGGGCGGAACCCTCTCAAGAAACGCTTACTGCGATCTCGTTGCCGCCAGGTTCCGCTCGATCTTTTCAAAGCGCGCCATCATATTTTCGTAGAGGCGGTCAGTCTTCTCGTGGAGGTGAGCGACTTCCAGTTCAGCCTTGATGTTTACCTCGTATTCAATATCGGAGCGAACCTTATCCTTTTGCGCCTGACGATTCTGACTAATCAACACAAAACAGGCGAGGAAAATTGCTTCCAGCGAAACGATCATAGTCAGCAGTCCGAAAGGAAACGGATCAAATGCCGAATCTCTCAAAATAAAAGTGTTGAGGGAGATCCAAATGGCGAACCAGAACGTGTGGGAAATGAGGAAGGGCATGCTGCCGCTGAACCAGGCCAGCCAGTCGGCGATTCTCTGGAGAATATTGTAGTGCTCCTCCATCTCTTCATTGACGTTGCGCGACACGCGCGTGCGCAACAGTTCATCAGCCTTGCGCGTCAGGCCGCTCAAAGCAGCCAGCATGTGCAACGCCGCTTCCGGCTGACGCCGAAAGAGCAACACGAGGTCGTCGCGATCGAGCACCAGTACCGCGCTCTCCGCAAGGGCCACCGCAGTCGCCGTACGCGGTCCGGTGTCGAGCATCGCGAGTTCACCAAACATGTCGCCGGCAGCCGACGTGGTCAGCACGATCTTCTGACCGGCAGTGTCTTTGATATACAACTCTATCTCACCACTGCGAACGATGAAGAGTGAGTCGCCGGGGTCCCCGGCCTGGAAGAGTGTGTGACCCGCGGGCACAGTTAACTCGTCGATCACTTCCGAAAGCGCGACGCGGTCTCCTTCGTTCAGGAGAGCGAACATTGTTATGTTGGAGAGAAATATCGGATCACAAGCCATCGGCGATTCCTTTCCGGGAACGGGGGAACTTGGCAGAGCGGCGACATTATAGGCCAGGTCGCCGATTCAAGCGTGAGAAGTTGGAGAAGCGGAGTGGCGAATAGGGTTTGTGGAGTCTAACTTACCACCCGCTTACGCAGGTGGTTCTGACTGGCGACTGCTAGGGACGGGTCAAGGCGCCGGGTGGTTTCGTCGCGGTGCGTGGCGCGGGAATCCTGGCGGGAGCGCCGCCGCCTTTCGCAGCGATGCGACCGTTGCGCGTCAACGCAATGCGCTTATCGCGACTGGTGCCCTCGTCCACCCCAACCTTGATTGCGCGAAACGAGCCGTCGCGAAGTTTGTTCGTAGGATTGTAGGTCAGAACATATTGCGTACGCAGGTCGCGCACAATCTCACTTGCAATCTGCGGCAATTCCGAGAGCGACTGCGGGAAGAAGGCCCGGCCACCGGTTTCCGTGGCGAGCTTGTTGATGAGGCCGACAGCTTTATCTCGTGGACTCTTGCGAATCAGATTGCCCTCTTTGTCGAGTTCGTTGACGAAGCCAATCACGTAAATTTGTACGTCTTCTTCACGCAGGCGCTGAAACAGTTGCGGCTCCTTATAAAAACTGTTGCGGTCTTCACCGTCGGTAATCACGATTAAAGCGCGCCTGCGGCGATCGTTGTCATCACCCTTCTTGTATTCGGCAACGTGCTCGGCAGTAAGGTAAACGGCATCGATGATAGCAGTCTGTCCGCCCTGGACGTAAAGATTGTCCAGACCATCCATTAACAGGTCTTTGTCGGCGGTGAAATCCTGGAGCGTTTCGATCTGATCACTGCTGATGAACTTCACCAGAAAAGTTTCATCGCCCGGCTTGTTGCTGTTGATGATCGTCTTGCCGGCGTCAATCACGCTTTGCAACTGGGCGCGTAACGAACCCGAAGTGTCGACCGCCAAGCCGTAACTGATTGGCACTTCCTCGCGGGTAAAGGTTTCGATGGGCTGGGCCACGCCGTCCTCGTAAACATGAAAATCGTTTTGCCGTACGTTGTCGATCGGGCGATTGTTGCGGTCGATAACGCGCACGTTCAAAGTGACGAGTTCCGTGTTCGTTACAATCGTGCTGCCTTCATCGATTTCAGGCTCTTCAGGTGTCGGGGTCGGCTTGGGTTTGAGCACCGGCAGCGGCGGCGGTTCACCGAGCGAAGGAGCGATGCGATCGACTGGACTAGTTGGTCGCGGGGTTGGCGTCGGGGTTGGAGTCGGGGTCGCCGCGGGACGGCTGCTGGACTGATTGACGCGCGGCACTGGCGTCGGAGTGGGCGTCGGCGTCGAAGTAGCACGCGGCGCCATCGCGGTGCTGCGTCGCGGTCGCGAGTCTTGCGCGCCGCTCCAGGCGAGGGTCGAACCGACGACATTCGCGAACATGAACACGAACGTCAGGGTTAACGCCGCTCGCTTCTTCGCCAAAAACGTCCTGCCATTTTTAGTGCTCATGAACTCCGCTTCCCTTGCTCGAGGACAGTATTCCGTGCCGGTGTCCGTCAGGTGATTCGTTGAAGTTTAACCCGTCCAGTTCTGCATGCGAAACGCGGAAACCGCGGGGTGCGGTTAGAAAGATGATCGGGAGAGTGGCTGCGTTGCCGGGAAAGGAAATAGCAGGGGACATGCCGGTCTGGTGACAGACCGCGGATTGGTTGGTAGCGGTGTCCCTCGGGTGGATCCCATCCGTCGTTACGCGGCTAACGCGAGAGGCGCCCACGGAGGGGATGCTTTCACTCCGGTTCTTTAGCGAGCGGTAGTCACCGCGTAGTAACCCTCTTTCGAGCGCACGAACAAGCGCGGCAACCCGCGCGGGGGACTTACGCGAACTTTGATCTTGTGCCAGCGTCCGTCGTTATTGAAGTTTGCCGGTTTGTAACCGATCGAATACTGGTGTCGCAACTCGAGCGCGATCTGTTCGAAGATGTCGTCCATCTCGGCGCTGCTGCGCGGGAAAAACGCCTTACCGCCCGAGACGCTGGCGAGTTCGTCGAGCGTACCCTGGCCTTCCATGCCCATCGAGCTACCCGCGTCACTGCCGCTGAGGATGCCGATGCCGTAAAGGGTCACGTCCGATTCCTTCAGCAAGCGGCGCAACTCGTTAAAGGTGTAGCGGGAGTTGTTGTCCTGGCCGTCGCTGATTAGCAACAGCGCGCGCTTCGGATGCGCGCCGCGCTGGACCTTTTCCACGCCGAGGTAACAAGCGTCGTAGAGCGCGGTGTTGCTTCTGGTTTCCACGAAGGTGAGTTTGTCGAGCACCGCGTTGCCGTCGCGAGTTTTATCCAATAGGAGTTGCGCGCGGGAATTAAAGGCAATCAGAAAATACTCGTCGGAGTTATGACTGGTCTGGATAAACTTCGACAGCGCGTCGCGCGCGCGCTTCACCTTGTCGCCGCTCATTGAGCCCGAGACGTCGAAAATCACGCCCACGGAAACCGGCGCGTCGTCGTCGCTGAAGAAAGTAATCTCCTGCGGCTGCTTTTCATCAAGCACGGTAAACGCGTTCTTGCCGAGCCCGGAAACGTAACGACCGAAGGTGTCAGTCACCGTAACGGTAAACGTGATCAGATCGGTGTTGGTGATTACGACGCCCTTGTCGAGTTCGATCAGGGGCTTGGCCTGGCCGGGAGTTTCCTTCGCAGGCGGACTCGGTTGGCTGGTTGGTTCGTTGGCGGGAGCGCCGACTTGCGGCACGCTCTTGTCCTGCGCGGTCGCGAAATTTGGCCAGGCGCAAACCAAAATGATGAAGACAAAACCAAAAGAACAGGAGATGGCGGCGAACCTAACAGCGCGTCCAGAAGGTAAATGCATGTGACCCTCGCGTTCCTCGCAAGCGTACGGATTAAGTTGTTTTCCGAAGATAGGACTGCAAACACAGATGCCGGAGACAGTGGTCGTGATGTCCGGTGACCTGAAGTTTTCTCAAGCTGGGGAACGCTTACGTGGGGAAACGGGCGCGCGCTACTTCCTCGCAATCTGTGTTAGCAATTCATTGTAGGTCAGGTGTCGGAACGGGTAAAGCGAATAAGCGCGAATACAGCGAGCAAGTAAGTTGGACGACCGGCACGCGCGTGGAGCAACGCAACCGACTCAATTCACAGAGTTGCTGCTTAGCTGGCAGGCCCGTGACTGTTACCGGTATCTGCCGGCCGCAATCATGGCAAAGACCTCGCTCGTAATCTGCTCCGACTTCAGGTCTTCTGCGGCGCGTTGCAAAAGCGCGTCGCGGGAACCGCCGCCGAGGTTCTGCTGGTACCATTCTCGCGCCGCAGGTGTGATCCAGCCCAACTTCTCAAACTGCGGTAACTTGTCGGTAACGTATTTTGCGTATTCGACCGCCGTCAACTTTTTGAGATCACTCACTGGGCCAATGGTGAAACCGCGCGGAAACTGTTCGTAGCCAGGCAGTGTCCCTGCGAGACCCGCAGGCATTTCTTCGTCAAGCGGCTGCTGCTTCAGATTGTTGCCGCCTCTCACAACGCATCCCACCAGACCTGGAGGCTGCGAGGAAGCCAGCGTGACTTCCAGTTCGCGGCCGGGACCCACGGGTTGAAAGTCCGGCAGAAGTCCGAAAGAGATCCAGTTGCCCTCCTTGAACTGCTCAATGTCACTCGACATTTCACCGATGACAACGCTTTCGAGGTTCCTGGGCTTGCCATCGTCGGGAAGTCCTCTGAAGTTCTTTAGGACCCGTAAATCTTGACGACTTGTGGGCCTGCCGTCCACCGCGAGGGGCTTCGCATCAGAAGCGAAGTTCTGAGGTATGAAATTGATCAGATTTTGCCCGCTCGAACCCAGGTTCTTGACGCGATAGGTATAGCTATACTCTCCGGAGTTGGCTTGGGATACCGACGCTGTGACCAGTGCGTCAAGCGCGTCACCACGTTGCCAGAGGACCACCCTTTCTTTGCCATCATGACCAATCCACTTCAAGGCGTAGGTGCCGGATTTTGCGTCCCGTATTTCAACGCTGGGTTTTGCATCGTAGAAGACTTCTTTGCCGGTCTTGCGGTCGATCCGCGATTCTCGTTCGGGTGATTTGTTCGGCGAGTTAATGACAACCTTGCTTCTTTCAAGCGACCTGCGCTCGGCCCTCTGCGGCGACGTCGCAGCGCCCCGGAAAGAAGACATCAGTGCCAGGGGCAATACGAAAAGCACTACCAAGTGTCGAATCATGTAGTCACTCTAATGTTCAGACAGCAATAAGGATCGTTATTGAGAAGATTTCGGGGCGCGGCGAGTAGTCAAGGGGAGTCCTTCACGCCCTGCAGGATGGCCAGAACTTCTGTGGTAATCCGCTCGGCTTTTAAGTCCGCTTGCGCTTGTTCCAGTACCAAACCCCAGTCCTGCATGTGCAGCTTATTGTCATACCAATTTCGCGCGGATGACGTCATCCACCCAAGCTTTTCGAACAGTGGCAACTGCTCACGAATCCGGGAAAGACTAGCCCTCGTCGAAAGCGATTTGAGGTCCGTCACTGGGCCAATCGTAGTTCCTATTGGAAATTCGTCGTAGCCCGGGATTACAGCTTCCAACTCCGACGGCATGTGTTCCCCGGCGCCTTTCAGCGTCAGGTCGCCCCCGGTAACTCGGCAGCCGACGAGGCCGGGCGGTGCTGATGACAGCAGTTTCACAGTCAGAGTGCGGCCGGGCGCGATCGGTGGCGTAAAGGCTGGCAGTGGAGCGAAGCTGATCCAAGTGCCATTTTTAAACGGCGGAATAAAGTCAGACATCTGACCGATCGCCATGTCCTCGAGGTTTCGAGCGGTGCCATCGGGAGGGAGCTTGCGAAATGCATTCAGGCCCCGCAGATCCTGATTGTTCGTGCGTTTGCCGTCAATCTCGAAGGGGCGAGAGTCGGCCGCGAAGTTCTGCAATATGTAGTGTGAAAGACTGGTGCTGCTTGAGGAAAGATTCTGCACCTCATAAGTATAAAGGTAGTTGCCGTCCGCATCTCTGGAGACAGACGCCGCGACCACCACGTCGATAGCGTCAGCGCGTTGGTAGTAGACAATTTTCTCTTTACCGTCATAGCCGATCCACTTGAGCGCATATTTCCCTGCTTTGGCATCGACAACTTCTACCTGCGGTTTTGGATCGAAGGGACGTTCAACTCCCGTTTTTGCGTCAGTGCGCGCGCGGTGTGAGTAGGTCGGTGGAGACTGCATAACTACCTTGCTACGCTCAAGTGAGAGACGACGCACTTTTTCATGCGACTGGGTGTTGCGAAGCTCATCGCTGTCTCCGGGTTTCGGTCCATTCCAATCGTCGTTCCAAACGGATCCGTCTTCGAACTCTACTTGAAACACCCTGACGTGCAGCAGGAAGTCCCCTTCCAAATTCCCTTCCTTCACCAGATGCTTGACTGCACGGGAGAACTTAACCAGCGGGCTTTCAACTTTCGCAGTTTCGCCGGAAAGCAGGTGTGCTTCAAAGAGCCCGGTGTAGGCCGGAGGTGGAAGTATCTTGTCCCGCTCGGTTCTGGTTGTAATGAACCACTTCAGTTGTACGCCCGCGCCAGTTTTTGCGGACAGATTTTTCCAGGTTACGTGAGTAAGTTGCAGGTTTCTCCACTGCAGGAATCCGTGATTCTTTCCTTTCACGAATACAGTCGTCCCAAAGATGACCGATAGACCTAGGCCAAATGCCCATAGGGTCGGAAGCCTGCGGAGTGTGGATTCAGAGGTGTTCATAGAGTGCCTTCTCCAGACTTAATACTGCTAGCCGGGTGTACGCCCTTTCGCAGAGCCAGTCAATGCTTCGTCGTCATCAAGAACGTCGCTTCTGAAGAAGACAGCCAGGCTTACGGAACATTTCGGACATTGCCACGTGTACGCAGAGCATTGGCGCAATCATCGCGGCCCTAAGGTGCATGCTATACTTTCGCGCTCAATCCGACCTGGGGAAACGAATTAATGGCTGAATTTATTTGCCGATTGGGGACGCCGGCGGGCGAGGTGGTGACACGTACCATCGAAGCGCCGGGCGTCAATGAAGCGCGCGTGCGGCTCGAGCGCGAAGGCTTTCGCGTCTTCAATGTCACGCCGCCGAAGACCACGGGCGTCACGGCGCTGACGCGACTGGGCGGTCGCGGCGGCCAGCCAAAAGTTAAAGCCAGCGACTTCCTCCTTTTCAACCAGCAACTGGCAGCACTCGTGCGCGCCGGTATACCAATCCTGCAAGCCATCTCGATGTTGCGGAAGCGCGCGGCGTCGGCACGTTTGCGCGCGGTGTTGGGCGAAGTTGAGGATCAGATACGCGGCGGCTCGGCACTCTCGCAAGCCTTCGCGGCGCAGGGAAGTATCTTCCCGCGAATTTACACCGCTTCAATTCTGGCGGGCGAACGTTCGGGTGCGTTGGATGAAGTGCTGCTGCGTTACGTGACTTACATGCGACGCAACGTCGCCTTGCGACGCAAGATTCGCGGCGCGCTCGCGTATCCGTTGTTCTTGTTATTCGCGTCGGGCTTGATGGTTACTTTTCTGACCGTCTATGTCGTGCCGCGCATGTCGGATCTGTTTTCCGGGTTCGGCACTGAACTCCCGATCGTGACGCAGATCGTGCTTGGTCTTTCCCACTGGCTCTCGTCAAACGTGATTTGGTTTGGACCACTCTTCATCGGCGGCGGCGTCGCCTTGTTTCTCTGGTCACGCACAGCCGCCGGGCGACTGATTGTCGACGCGTTTCTCCTGCGAATACCATTGGCCGGCAATCTCGTGATTCAACTTTCAATTGCGCAGGCGACGCGTTCCCTGGCTACTTTGCTTGCCGGCGGTATCACGCTCGTCGAGTCGTGGGAGATTGCGGCGGAGTCGATCACTAACCGCGAGTTGCGGCGACGCAGCTCGGCAATCCTGCCGATGATTCGCGAAGGTCGCACGTTTACCGAGAGTTTGGAGTTTGCTCACTGGGTGCCAATGCTCGCGATTGACATGGTCGGAATCGGCGAGCGTTCGGGCAGCTTGCGCGAGATGCTTGACGAGGTAGCGGTCTTTTACGACGCCGAATCTGAGGTGCGGCTGGAGCAGTTGACGACCACGCTGGAGCCTGCGATTCTGGTCGTCATGGGTGGGATCGTCGTTACCATCCTTCTGGCAATTTATCTTCCCATCATCCAATCGATTTCCGGCGGCGCTGGCGTAACCGGCCATCACTAACTCGATTTTTCCGCCGGCGTGAAGCGGTTCTTTTCGCCGGCAAACCCTGCGAACCCAATGAAAGAAATTACGGACAATCCCACGGGCACGCCAACGCAACCGCTAACCATTCCGGCGCGGGGCGGCGACAGCCATGAACCACCCGAAGTGCGTGCAGCGAAAGACCTCGCGCGGCGCTATCGCCTGACGTTTATCGAGTTGTTGCCGACCGAAGGTGAGTCGCCGATCGACTACACGCTGTTCAATGAGATCCCCGTCGACCTGATGGTGCGTCACCAGTTTTTGCCGCTCAAGCGCGACGAAAAAGGACTGCACCTCGCGATGGCCGATCCCAGTGACCTCGAACAACTCGACGAACTCCAGAGCGCCTTGAAGTCTCGCATCGTGCCTTATGTCGCTACGGCAGGAGCAATCGAAGTGGTGCTTCGCCGCGGCGACGCGACGCAGCGTGTGCTGCAGGAGGCCGCCTCAGGTTTTCGCATCTCGCTGGTGCGTGAAACGGAAACCGGCGAGGAAGTACTCGATCTTGATCGACTCGCGACCGACTCCGAGATGTCGCCGATCATTAAGCTGGTCGACTCGATCATTTATAACGCGATGGAGTCGCGTGCGTCGGATATTCACATCGAGACGCGCGACACCGAAGTGCAGGTCAAGTATCGAATCGACGGCGCGCTCTACGCTAAGGTTGATCCGATAGATCTCGCCTATCACCAGACTCTGATTTCGCGCATCAAGGTAATGTCCGAACTTGATATCGCCGAGCGACGCGTGCCGCAGGACGGCCGCTTCCGTGTTCGCTACAAAGGTCGCAACGTCGATTTCCGCGTCTCGATCATGCCGACGATCCACGGCGAAGACGCAGTCATTCGTATTTTGGACAAGGAACAAATCAACGAGGAGTTTCGCAACCTGAACCTGGACGTGGTCGGGTTTGCGGAAGAAGACCTGCGCAAGTTTCGTCACTACATCGCCGAACCTTATGGCATGGTGCTGGTCACTGGTCCAACCGGGTCGGGTAAGACGACGACGCTCTACGCCGCTCTCAACGAGATCCGCAACGAAGAAGATAAAATCGTTACGATTGAAGATCCGGTCGAATACCAGTTGCACGGCATCACGCAGATTCCGGTGAATGAAAAGAAAGGGCTGACCTTCGATCGCGGCCTGCGTTCTATCCTGCGCCACGACCCGGACAAGATCATGATCGGTGAAATCCGCGACACCGAGACGGCGCAGATTGCCATCCAGTCAGCGCTCACCGGCCACCTGGTCTTTACCACCGTCCACGCGAACAACGTCATCGACGTGATTGGGCGCTTTCTCAACATGGGCGTCGAACCCTACAACTTCGTCTCCTGCCTGAACTGCGTCCTGGCCCAACGGTTGATTCGCATGCTTTGTCCTTATTGCAAGCGCGAGTATCAGGCGAAAGAACAGGAGTTGATCGAATCGGGTTTGCGACTGGAGGACCACCGCGAAACTTCTTTCTACCTGAACGTCGGCTGCGACGCGTGTAATCACACCGGTTATCGCGGGCGCACCGCCATTCATGAATTGCTCGACCTCTCGGACAACATTCGCGAGATGATTGTCGAACGGCGGCCGGGTTCGGAAGTCCGGCGGGCAGCTGAGGCGGAAGGTTTGCGAAGCTTGCGCGAGTCGGCGTTGAGCAAGGTGTTCGCGGGAATATCAACCCTGCACGAGATCAACCGCGTTACCTTTGTCGAAGAAGTCAGCGGCCGACGTTAACGCGGGCTCTGGGTGGCCCCCGCCGACGCTCTGTAATGTACTCGTAAATTATCGGCCTTTTTCGGAACTGTTGTTTTTAGATTGCGTGTAAGCATATGAATTGAGGAGAGTTGCATCTTAGCCTACTTAGCGGCATTATTAGGCCACGTTTTCGGCCGCTTCAACCGTCCAATCCACACGAGAGAGAGTCATGAGAATCAAGACAGAATCCCGTACCTTTGTTTCCTTGTTGCTAATTGCTTGTTTGCTCCTTTTGCCGACGGTCGCGTTCGCAAAGAAGGGCGACAAACACTTTAAAGACGGCATGCGCTACGAGGCGAACCAGCAATGGGAGAAAGCGGCGGAGGAGTTTACCCTGGCGGTGGCCGCGGACCCCTCCAACCTCGAGTATCAATTGCATTTCCGGCGCGCCAGCTTCAACGCTTCGCAGGCCTATATGCAACAGGGACGCGCGCTCGCCGAGCAACGAGAC
>JAVEEA010000077.1 GCA_030840675.1 Pyrinomonadaceae bacterium | reverse complement strand
CCCTGGGCTTCATCGCGGTGTGCAATGAAGATTAACCCTGAGACGATCACTAATCAAACTGGCAGGCATTGCGACAGAGTCAGGCGCAGGTCGTCGGGAAATTAAACCGCAAATCTGGCGCAGGCAGGCGCAGAGTAAGGCAAAGGAAAAACTCTCGGGCGAATCTCTCCGGACGACGTCGCAAACTTTAAGGTTTTCTTTTTGTAACGGATTCGTATTTGGGAACGCCGTCTTGCGTCCGCTATTTCACGCCCATCAGTTCGACATCGAAGAGCAACGTGGCGTTGGGCGGAATATCGGGTGGCTTACCGAAAGACTTATAGGCCAGCGATGGCGGAATTGTCAGCTTGCGTTTGCCGCCGACTTTCATCGTGGCTATCCCCTCATTCCACCCCTCGATAATATTGGGCGTGCCCAATTGGAACTCGAGCGGTTTTTGCCCCGGATGATCGTAGGAGCTGTCAAACTTTTTCCCGTTCACCAAAGTTCCGGTGTAGTGAACACTAACGGTCTGCCCTTTTTGCGGAGTCGGTCCGGTGCCTGTGACCACATCGGAGTACTTGAGTCCAGAGGCAGTTGTGATTTGCGGAGGACCGCTTTCGGCGCGCCGTTTGATCAAATAGGTGATGGCGGCGGCGGCGAGTGCCAATACGACAATGATCGCGATTATGCGTGCCTGACGGTTGCCGCCCGACGGCGGCTTTGAGGGAATGGCCGGACCGGGACTCTTAGGTCGTTTATGCGCCTTATTGATCTTGCGATGTCTACTTTGAGGCAAGTGCGATTTCTCCTCTGAAACGGTTTTGAGCGACGCCCTTTATAGCTGGTTTCGTAAGCAGGTTCAATGCACGTGAGCGAGTGGTAGTGTCTTAGTTGGAAAATCTGTGCGCCGGCTCCGCGCTCTCGGAGTCTTTGCGTTGAATGTATTGAGACTGATTTTCACCGCTGAGACGCTGAGAACGCGAAGCCTACGCAGACAAGGACTGAAAATAAGCCGCCACTGAGCGAGTTCCGCGCGCTCGCTGTTCCTCCGCGCGCAGGGCTTCCCGATTCAGCCGTTGCGGGGTAGAATGCAGCCACTCGAACCCGTCCAGAATTTTCTTACAATTGAAGGAGCTTTTATGAGTATCAGACTGCGCCTGTCCCTGCTCTTCTTGGTCGCCGCCCTCCTAATGGTTTCATCGTCGCAGAGTCCGCGGATTGTGTCCGCCGACAACACGTCGCGCGATCCAACCTGGTGGGACAAGTACCAGTTCATTCTAAACAGCGGTTCCGATGGCGCTGCCGGACCAACAACGTCCGTGAGTTATGGAACCAACGTCGACGTCTCTAACGAGTGTGGCCCGCAAAGCGAGACCTACATCACGCTCGATCCCAGCAAACCAAAAACGCTGGCCGCCGGTTCGAACGAAATCTTTCGCTTGCCCATGCGCGGTTACTACTCAGCCAACGGCGGCACCAGCTGGGGCGGCGTCGACCTGCCATTGCCGCCGCCAAAGTCGAAGACTGGTATCGACTTCGGATCTGATCCGACGCTGGTCTTCGACAGTCGCGGCAATCTTTTCTACGGCTACATCGTCGTCTTCTTCGCGCGCGGCAACGGCATCAATGGCACCCAGATGGCCGTGGCACGTTCCACCGACGGCGGTAAGACCTACCCGACCGCAACGTTCTTCGCTTTCGAAAACGGCACGAACCACTTTAACGACAAGCCGATGATCACCGCCGACGCGAACCTCGGCAGTCCGTTTCGCGACAACGTCTACATCGCCTGGGACGCGGCATCGGGTGGTTCAACCGGCGGCGGTGTACGCCTCGCCACATCAACCGATCATGGCGCGACCTTTGCCATCAAACGTGTCGACGATCCGAATGGTCCGGGGCGATCGATTGGTGCGTCACCGGCGGTTGGTCCAGGCGGCGAAGTTTATGTTGCCTGGAATGATTACGTTGCCAACGCGATCGTATTCAATCGTTCGTTCGACGGCGGTCAAACGTGGGGTAGTCCGGTGACAATTTCGCCGAAGACATTGCCCTTTGACATACGGATTCCGGCGGAGTCGTTCCGCGGCGCGCTGGTTTATCCATCCCTCGGCGTTGATACCTCGAGCAGCGTTCACCGCGGCAGAATCTATTGCAGTTGGATGGACCTGACGGCGTTGAACGTGACCGACATTTTGCTTTCCTATTCTGACGATCAGGGCGCAACCTGGTCGGCGCCCGCTCCGGTAACGGACCAGTTTCTGTCGCCTGTCGATCGCTTCAATCACTGGATGTCGATTGATCCGGTGACGGGTAGTGTGAACGTCGCATTCTATGACACCCGCAACGACACCACCGGTTCGCGTTTCCAGACGGACTATTATCTGGCGCGTTCGAGCGACGGCGCGAGTTGGACTGCTCCTGATGTTAGAGTCAGTACGGTCAGTTCCAACGAACACGATTGCAACGGCATTTTCCCCTGTGACGGGATCAACTACGGCAATCAACAAGGCGACTATGAAGGACTGGTTTCCTTTGGCGGCGTTTCGTATCCGGTTTGGACCGACAGTCGCCGGCAACTCGATCCGTCGAGCGGGTGCCGGCAGCCGCTGTTGATGGAGGAAGTATTTTCGGCGAAGGTCAAGTAGGTTTCGCTTTCGCTCATAGGAATGGAAGGGCGTCTGGGGTCGGCGCCCTTTCTTCTTTAGGTCTGTCGAATTCATACTAAAATTCAGGAGCAGAGAATGATTTTTCGCAAGGGCATCGCCGGTTTCAGTCTGGTGCTGGTCATCTTTACCAGCGCCGCGCGTGGTTTCGCACAGGATCCGAACGCCTCCCCGTCGCCTAGTCCGCGGGAAACTCCAGCGCCGGCGTCTAACAACACTTCCCGCACGCCTTACGAGGAGGCGTTTGAAAAACTGGAGTGGCGCAGCATTGGACCAGCCAACATGGGCGGGCGTACGGCGGACGTGGAAGGTGTCGCCGGCAATCCAAACATCGTCTACGTTGCGACCGGTTCAGGCGGACTTTGGAAAACCTTGAACGGCGGCGTGACCTGGAAACCGATCTTCGAGCGGCAGGGAACTATTTCGATTGGCGACATCGCGCTCGCGCCGGGAAACCCGGACGTCGTGTGGGTAGGTACGGGCGAGTCAAACGTGCGCAACAGCGTTTCGTTCGGCGACGGCGTTTACAAATCGACCGACGGCGGAAAGAACTGGCAAAACATGGGCCTCCGAGACACCGAACATGTCTCAGCCATCGTTATCAATCCGCAGAATCCTGACATTGTTTACGTCGGCGCGCTGGGCCACGCGTTTGCGCCCAACGATCAGCGCGGCGTTTTCATGACTACCGATGGCGGCCGCACCTGGTCCAAAACGCTTTACATCGATCGCGAACACGGCGTTTCCGATCTGGAGATCGACCCGACAAACCCCAACATTCTCTACGCGGGCATGTGGAGCTTCGAGCGCAAACCCTGGACGCATCGCAGCGGCAGTGAAAAGGGTGGTCTCTTCAAATCAATCGACGGTGGCCGCACCTGGAACAAGGTGACGAATGGTTTGCCAAAGTTGCTGGGCCGCATCGGCGTGCGCGTCGCGCCCAGCAACCCAAACACCGTCTACGCAATTGTCGAGTCGAAGGAAGGGACGCTCTATCGTTCGGACGATCGTGGTGAAACGTTCAAGCAGGTGTCGAAACAAAGCAACATAGTTTCGCGCGGATTTTATTACACGCGCGTCCGCGTCGATCCAAACAATGAAAACCATATCTACGCAGTTGCGTCGAACCTGTTTGAATCGATCGACGGTGGCAAGACGTTTCGCTCAATAACCGGAAGAACACATATCGACTATCACGCGTTTTGGCTTGACGCGAAAAACCCGAAGCGCATGTGGGTCGGCGAGGACGGCGGCATCGCCGTGACCTATGACGGCGGCGAGAATTGGGAACCGATCTACAACCTGCCGCTGGGCCAGTTTTACCAGATTCATGCCGACAATCGCCTGCCGTTTTATTACGTGATGGGTGGCTTGCAGGACAACGGCGCCTGGAGCGGACCGAGTCGCACGCGTGAGCCGTCCGGCATCATGAACGACGACTGGCGCATGATCAGTTTCGGCGACGGCTTTTACATCATCAACCACGCCGACGATCCGGAACTATATCTCTCCGAGTCGCAAGGCGGCGAAATTGTGCGTACCGACTTTCGCACGCGTGAGCAGCAACTGGTGAATCCCTGGGGCCGAGGCAGCGGCGATGGACCAGCGCTCGGTGCTAAGTTTCGTTTTAACTGGAACGCGCCGATTGTGCAGTCGCCCCACGATAAGAACACGGTCTATCTCGCCGGCAACGTTGTGTTCAAGTCGCATGACTTCGGTAAGAACTGGGAACAGAT
>JAVEEA010000060.1 GCA_030840675.1 Pyrinomonadaceae bacterium | reverse complement strand
CCTGATTCCGGTCGACGCGAACATTCAAAGCGAAGCCGAAGTCGAAGATTCAGGCGTTGATGCATCTCTGGTTTTGAACTTCATGGACGACGCGCAGAACGGTCTGAACATTGTCATCCTCGACGCCTGCCGGAACAATCCTTTCTCGCGCAGCTTCAGATCGGCGAGCGACGGCCTGGCCCAAGTCGATGCCCCCACCGGAACCTTGATCGCATATGCGACTGCGCCGGGACGGGTGGCTTCGGACGGCACCGGACAGAACGGACTCTACACCTCAGAGTTGTTGAAGCAGATGCAGACTCCCGGCGTTTCGATAACCGACATGTTCATGCGCGTGCGCGCTGAAGTGATGAAGCAAACGGGCAGCAAGCAGGTGCCGTGGGAGGCTTCGTCGTTGGTGGGTTCGTTCTACTTCGCTGGCAGGCCGGCAATTTCAAATTTGTCGAACACGCCAACGAGCATTAGTGAATTCGCAAAAGAGGAGGCGCTGTGGGAAGCCGTCAAGAGTAGCAACGACCCGCAGGATTTTCGAGAGTACTTGGGGACGTATCCGAACGGCGCTTATTCCGCGGCGGCAAAGGTTAAGGTACGGCAGTTGGATGCTGCAAGGAATGGCACCACTAATTCCTCAACCTCTAAGCCGCAACCAACCACGACCGATTTGCCATCAGATAAGACTTCCTCATCAAGTACCAATCGCGCCTATGAACTTTTTCAACAAAAACAGTACGCTGCCGCTGCTCAGGAGGCGAAACAGGTTATCGCTCGTGAACCGCGCAATGCTGAAGCGTGGAAGCTGGCCGGTTTTTCCGAATTCTACTTGAAGCTGTATGCTGCTGCATCATCCGATCTTCAGCACACTTTCGATTTGCAGCGCGCGGAGAACCAGATAGATTCACATACAGTCGACGCGCTCGCTGAAAGCTATGTGTTGTCAGAAAAATACGAACAGGCAATACCCCTGCTCGTCACAATTACTACGCGGCAGGGCGCCACACCCCCTCCGTCATTTCTCTATTATCGCGGCTTGGCCGAACTCAAAACCGGAAGGGGTGGCGACGCTGAAAAATCTTTTAACGCTGCGATCCAAGCAAATCCTATGGATTCGGCCTCACTGCTCTACTTAGGCCAGATCGCTTTGACGCGGAATGATTTCGATGGGGCGATTTCAACACTGAACCGAGCGGCGTTGAATGATCCGCAACTCGCTTCAGCCTGGTTCATGTTGACTTCAACTTATCTCCGTCGCGCTGCAACGGCGACTGACGAAGCTAGGTCAAACGCAGACTACATGAGCGCTGTAACGACAGGTGAAAGACTAACCCTTTTGCGCTCGGACGAAGAAGCCTTAGGACTATACGGACGAGCGCTAATAGGAGCAAAGCAATATTCGCGAGCAGCAACGGTGCTTGAACGCGCAGCCGCTCAAGAGAACACCAAAGGCGTGATCTTGTATTTGCTCGGCTTGGCTCACTCCCGCGCGAAGAATTTTCCTCAAGCGATTGCCTCACTCGTCCGCGCTCAAGAAAAGTCGCCGAATGACTTAAACGTTTATCGGGAGCTCGGCTATGATTACGAACTGACGAAGCAATACGCAAAGGCCTTTGCTGTTTACCAGCGCGCCCTAGAAATTGCACCGAACGATCTTAACTTTCGAGAGTCGCTCGAACGCCTTCGCCCGTTTGTGAAATGATCCGAGTGGCCCAAGATTTCCAGAAGGCGGGCGGAGGTCAAGAGACGTCACATCGGAGCAGCAATATCGTTTGGAATCTCGAGTGAACTATCGCTGGCCGAAACTCCGGAAGGGGGGGAGGAAACACTCTCATGCAAAAAGGACAATATAGCGCGCGGGTGACCCTAATATTAATGCTAGGCGTCGGTGGCCTTTTCATTAACGGCTCCGCGCAAACGGATCCGAGCCGGCAGCTGACTCAAACCGGATCGACTAACACCACATCCTCAAAGCGTATCGCTCTGGTTATCGGCAACGGAACTTACACCAGTGCACCACCCTTAAAGAACCCGCCCAACGACGCGCGCGACATGGCGGCAACGCTCAAGGTGCTCGGCTTCAATGTCGCCAGCTCGATCGATGCCGACCAACGCACGATGAGACGCTTGATTCGTGAGTTCGGGCAGCAACTCAAAGGCGGTGGTCAGGGTCTTTTCTATTACGCCGGTCATGGCGTGCAGATGCGTGGTCGCAACTATCTGATCCCTGCCAACGCCGACATCACCAGCGAGACAGATGTTGAGGATCAGGCCGTCGATCTGAACCTCGTCCTCGGTTTGATGGACGAAGCCCAAAACGGTCTGAACATAGTCATCCTCGACGCCTGTCGCAACAATCCCTTTTCGCGCAGCTTTCGTTCGGCCGGCAGTGGCCTGGCCCAGGTCGATGCTCCCACCGGCACTTTAATCGCCTACGCTACCTCGCCGGGACGCGTGGCCAGCGACGGCACCGGCCGCAATGGTCTCTATACTTCAGAACTTCTCAGCCAGATGCGCGTCCCCGGTATCGGCGTCGAAGAGATGTTCAAGCGCGTGCGCGCCACCGTCCAGCGGCAGACAACCGGACAACAAGTGCCCTGGGAATCTTCGTCGCTGGTCGGGAATTTTTACTTTTCGCCCTCGAGCCTCGATGAGGCAATGGCGATCGAGAAGACCGCCAAGGCGATCGATCCAATGGCTTTCGAGTTGAGTTACTGGGACACGATTAAGAACAGCACGAACGCTGATGACTTCAAAGCATATCTCGAGCGCTATCCACAAGGTCAATTCGCCCAACTCGCCAAAAACAGGATCGTCACGCTCCAACCCGTCACCAAACCGGCCGACTCATCAGCGCCGGCGACGGTGCGCGGTGGCGCAGCTGAATTAGCTTTCTGGGATTCGATCAAGAACAGCACGAATGCCGAAGACTTCCGCGCTTACCTGAAAAAGTATCCACAAGGCGAGTTTGTTGACCTCGCAAATAATCGACTGACGTCGCTGGATGCTGCGGCTAAAGCAAACGGAAAGTCTTTCGAGGTCGATTGGGAAGATTCTCCGGGGCGCTACCTCGCCACAAGAATTATCCTTCTCGACACCAGATTTCGCGTTGAACGGTACGAGCAGGATCTCCGCAATGAAGCTCAGCTCCGGGCGAGAGTCGCCTACTACAATGAAGATGTCGAGACTTCTTACAACCGCCTCAGTAGTTGGTACAAGAACGACTGGAACTGCGCAGCCTTCAAAACTTCGGTTGTCGACCAGTCATTCATAAAGGATGTGCGTCCTGACGGTACCAGTCTTGGAGCCGGTCATCCCACCTATCGTCTTCGATTCAAATCAGCCGCGGAGGCAAGTGAAGTCCTTGAAGGCATCCAGCGCGTCTGCCAGTCAGGTCCGGCAACGATTGCCAACTTGCTGGAAGGAACCACGTGGAAAGGCGACTCACCCGGCGGCGACAAACACTATCAAGTGCAATTCCTTCCCAAGGGCCAGGTAATCTGGAATCTGAAATGGAATGACTATGGCGAGTCGAAGGGTTTTTGGCGGCAAGAGGGCACAGCAATCACGCTGATTCTTGACGGCTATATCAGGCCAGTGCTCATCACGTTAAACGGCGACACGATGAACGGCACTTGGTCGGGGGGACAATACAAATTTACGCTTACCAGGGTTCAATAATGATCGCAACCAGACACATCAGCGCCGCGCTGCTCGGTTGTCTGCTCCTTGCGGGTAGCGCAGTTGGGCAGACTCAGCAAAACAACGACGAAGCAGCTTCACGCCAAATCGTCCTCGACCGTTTCAACAAAGCCCGCCCGGCCGAAGGCTTGACCGCCGGCGTGGGCGGCGGGCGGGTTAGTGGCGCCGTGACGGTCAAAGCACCTGTCTACCGGCGCACCGGCACGATCAAAATGGCCGCGGGTTCGCGCAAACCGAAGCCGGCCCCGTCGGAAGAAATCGGTGTCACCGTCTGGCGTCTGCGCCCTTCGCAGTCGATGGATACGGGCGCCCGCGTGGTGGTGCAGGATGGCTTAAGGCAAACGGAAATGACGCCGGAGAGAATTGAAGCCGACACGCCTTTGAATATCGGCGATCGCGTACGGCTGACGATCGAGTCCCCGCGGCCCGGCTATCTTTACATCATCGATCGGGAACAATACGCCGATGGTAGTTACGGCGAACCAATGTTGATCTTCCCGACGAAGGGAACCCGAGGCGGCGACAATCGGGTGGCCCCGGGAATGCTGATAGACATTCCGGCACAGGAAGATCAGTACAGCTACTTCACTGCCCAGCCCAATGGAGATCGCCGCGATCAGATCGCGGAAGTGCTGACCATCATCCTCGTAACTCAGCAGCTGCCCTTACCGATCGGAGCGCAACCTTTGAAGCTAACTAACACGCAGGTCGCTGGTTGGGAAAAAACCTGGGGCGGCACATCTGAGCGGCTGGAGTTAGTCGACGGCGCCGGCCGCCAGTGGACGAAGGAAGAAAAGATGGCCGGCGCCGCCAATGGCCGGCAACTCACCCAGGGCGGCCCGCCGCCGCAGACCGTCTACCGAGTAGCCCGAAAGAGCGGTGGACCTCTGTTGGTTACGGTGCCCCTGCGCTACGCGCGTTAAAACAGAAGACTGCATACCACGGATCCCAAGGTAAAGCGCGGACGCTAAGGCCGGGAGCGCGGACGTCCCGTCCGCACTTAGCGCACCAACTTCGCGATTCCGAGAAACGCCGTCGCAAGAGCCCAACCCAAGCGATTGGCGCATCGATCCATCAAAAAAACCGATCCCTTTGCACGCTGTTCGCGCTGACGCGCTCAGTGCGGGCAGGCTGCCCGCACGACTATCACTTCCACTCGCCCACCAACACAAACGGGGCCCAGTAAAACGGGGCGCTGTATTTCTTTCCGGTGATCATTGCGAGTTGCGCGTCGCGCATCGCGCTCGAGGCGGGGACTGGAGTTGCGCCAAGATATCGCTTGTAGAAGTCGGTCATCAGTTCGGCGGTGGATTTGTCGGCGACGGACCAGAGGCTGACGCCGACCGTGGGCGCACCGGCATACATGAAGGCGCGCGTCAGGCCGATCACGCCTTCGCCGCGCTTCTCTTTGCCCAATCCGGTCTCACACGCCGAGAGCATTACCAGCGAAGGATTCATCCGCAGATTGAAAATCTCGTCGGTGCGCAGAAAGCCGTCATTCGCTTTGTTGCCGACAAGCGAGAGCACGACTCCGGTGAACTGTGGTCTTTGCGCGTCGAGCAGGCCGTGCGTCGCCACGTGGATGACGCGATAGTTATTCATGTCGCGGCTGCGCACGTTGTCTTCGCTGGCGTTGAGATCGATCCAAAGATCGGGTTGGCCGCCGCTGGCTTTGGCAATCTTCGAAATCTCTTCGGCTTCGGTCCGCGTGCCAACCAAACGCGCCAACCGTAATCCACCTGCAGGCGCAGCTGAATCGGTGACGTCGTTAATCGCGCTCTCGAGCCCCAGGCCCAGACCACGCGAGTCAGCGGTCACCTGCAACCCGCCAAACCTAACTCGCGGATCGTCCGCGCTGAAAATCGGATCGGCTACTACCAGCAGATTTTTACCCGTGCCTCTGCCGCCCGATTGCCGGATGGCTGCCACCACCGAAGCTGAGGGTGCATAAACGATCTCGTTCGTTCTCACCAGGTAATTCAGCGCAGCATACTCGGCGCCTTCGGTGTTCTTAACCAGAGCTTCGAATGGAACATAGTTCAGAGCGCCATCAGCGACGATGAGCAGGCGCTTGTCACCGGCAACGTTAACGGCAGGCTCAACCGCCGCTTTGTAGAGCGCATTCGAGGCGGCCGCAAACGCCGTCAGGTTTTCGGAAGGACCCCCAGCCAGTCCCAGCCCCCTCTGTGCGTCGGACCCCTCAACCACATCGATCCCAACCAGGCGCCGCTGCAGCTTCGGCGGAATAAGCTGGGCGCGGAAATCCATCGCCAGCTTGTCCAGATTCGATCTCGCCGGCAGCTTGAAAAGCGAGACACTCGATTTCGTCACCGCAAACAAATACGAGTTGTCATTTCCCAGCGCATATTCCAGGAGCACCGTGCCGTCGTCGAGCACCTTCTGCTGCACGTCCGACAACGTTTGCGGCTGTGCCCCAGTCAACGCGGCGTAACGCGGACTGGCGGTACGAATCTGATTTTCGATCTCGTCGAATTCGGTCTGCAGCTTTTCCAGATCCGAATCCATCTGCGCAGGTTTCTGTTTTTGATCCGGAGCGACGCTGACTCCGGTCAGCACTGCGGCGATCTCCTGCTGGCGATCGAGATTGCCCTGTTTGCGCTTGAGCAACTCGGGCGGCACGCCTTCGGTAATCTGGGCGTTGACTTCGCTCAACATATCGAGCAGTGATCGCGCGCGGCCCGCTTCCGTGATCCGGAAAGACTCGGCGGCGTACTCGAGGGTTTTGCCCGACAGCGCCCCACCCGCAGACGAGTTAAGCAGAGACATCTCAGCGAACGCGTTGGCCGCTTCGTCATAGACATCTTTGGTCGTGGCCAGAAAAGTCGAACGCGATTCGTCGGCCCGCAGACTTCCGGCGCGAATCGTTTCCACAGTCTTTAAGGCATCGGTGTAAGCGGCCAGCGCGCTCTCGCGCAGCTTTGTGTTTTTGGGATCCTGGCCGGCTTGCATCCACAGGCTGCGACCGATACCGCGCTGGGCCGGCCACATTAGATCGAGGCGGTTATCCTTCTTCGCGCCACTTGCGGCGTCGGTAAACATCTTTTCGGCGTCCTTA
>JAVEEA010000044.1 GCA_030840675.1 Pyrinomonadaceae bacterium | reverse complement strand
TTCGGGGGAACTCGAAACCCGAAACTCCAAACTCGAAACTTCTTCTTTAAAGACCCGTCCGCGATGTTCGAAGCTGTCGAACATATCGAAACTCGCGCACGCCGGCGCCAGCAAAACCACATCACCCGACTCGGCTGCCGCAAACGCGCGTGCGACCGCGTCTTTCATGTCCTCAGCCGGTTCGCTCGGCGCGACCGCTCCCAGTTCCCCGGCGATCGTTGCCGCGTCTTCGCCAATCAGGATCAACTTCCGGACTTTCTTTTTCACTAACGACGCGAGCGGCGCATAGGGCGCGTGCTTTCCGCGCCCACCCAGTATCAGAACAATCTTTCCCGGTTCACTTTCCCCCGCAAATGCTTCCAGCGCTTTTAGCGTCGCGTCGACGCTGGTGGCTTTGGAGTCGTTGTAAAACTTTATGCCCGCGATTTCGGCAACAAACTCCAAGCGATGTTCGACCGGCTGGAAGCGTCGGATGGTTTCGCGCATCGAATCAGGAGCGGCGCCACAAGCCAGTCCGGCCGCCAGGGCGGCAAGTACGTTTTCAATGTTGTGGAGTCCGCGCAACTTAATTTCATCAGTCGTCAGCAACACTCGCTCACGACTTCCGTTACGCGAGACGAGTTCACGTCCGCGCAAAAACAAACCTTCGTCAAGTTGCTGCTTGACGCTGAAACGCACCACTTGTGCGCGCAACCCGCTGGCCCAACTCGAAACCAGTTCATCGTCGCCGTTGAGAATCGCCAGATCGCCGGGCTCCTGGTTCATGAAGATCCGGTGCTTGGCGGCCGCGTAATCAGTAAATGTTTCGTAACGATCCATATGATTCGGCGTAACGTTCAATACCAGCGCAACCGTCGGGTGAAATTCCTTAATGGTTTCCAGCTGAAAACTCGACAACTCCGCCACGGTCCAACCGTCCGCACGCGAACTTTCAACCAAAGAAATCAAAGGCGTACCGATGTTGCCGCCGACCTGCGTCGGTAACCCCGCGTCTTTAAGTAACTCGCCAATCAGCGTTGTCGTCGTCGTTTTACCGTTGCTGCCGGTGATGGCGACGATCCGTCCCCGCAAAAAGCGCGCAGCCAACTCCACTTCCCCGATGATGTCCGCGCCCGCGCGTTCCGCATAGCGCACCGGAATCGTTTTGGTGGGGACGCCCGGGCTAATCACCAGCAGATCGATCTGCTCGAGCAGCCAGCCGGGCGCTTCCCCGGCAAAACAACCCACGCCTTCGTTCTTCAACGCCTGCGCAGCGGCGCTCCATTGTTCCAGCGCTTGCGCGTCGTTAAGCGCGACTGTTGCACCACGCGCCGCCAAAAACTTCGCACAGGCGACACCACTGCGCCCCGCCCCCAACACCAGAACTTTTTTTCCCGCGACGTTCATGCAGTGAGCAGTAAGCAGTGAGCAGTGAGCAGCAATAGCAAACGAACCCGCCTTACGTCCCGAAAAATAAATCCCGTATTCATCGTGCTCAATCCTTACTTCCTCATAGCGCCGCTCACCGCTTACCACTCACTGTCCGCTGCTCACTCCGTCCTACCTCAGCTTCAAGGTCGACAGACTCAACAATGCGAACAGGATCGCCAAAATCAAAAACCGAAAGACAATCTTCGACTCTTTCCAGTCGCGCATTTCAAAGTGGTGATGCAGCGGCGTCATCTTGAACAAGCGCCGCCCGGTCCCCGTCGTGCGCTTAGTCATCTTGAACACGCTCACCTGCAGCAGCACCGACAACGCCTCGATCACAAATACGCCGCCGACCATCAGCAGCATGAACTCCTGTTTGGTCAGCACGGCCACTGTCCCAATCGCGCCGCCGATTGCAAGACTGCCGACGTCGCCCATGAAAACTTCTGCGGGCGGCGCGTTGTACCAGAGAAACCCGAGACTCGCTCCCGCCATCGCGCCACAGAAAACCGTTAACTCCGCGGCCTCAGGCCGGTGCGTTAACTCCAGATACCTTGCCCAACGCGCGTCGCTGCTGAAGTAGGTAAACGCAGTCAGCGCAGTCATCGCGATGAACGTGACGCTGATGGCAAGCCCGTCAAGACCGTCCGTTAAGTTCACTGCGTTGGACGAACCCAGCAGCACTACCACGATCAGGGCCAGATACAGGTAGGGCCCGATGTAGCTGATACCGTTCGGATCGGCAGTCGCCTTTAGAAACGGGATGCTGACGTTCCACGAATAGTCGCTGGCGAAGTATTTAGTTAGAACAAACAGCACCGCCCACACAAACAACGCCACTACCAACTGGCCCAACAGTTTCTGTTTTCCGGTCAACCCCAGGCTGCGCTGCTTCGCCATCTTCAAGTAGTCGTCGGCAAACCCGATGGCGCCGAATCCCAGGATGGCGATCACCACGATCCAAACGTAGATGCTCGAGAAACGCGCCCAGAGCAAAGTCGAAATCACTACCGAACCGACGATTAGAACTCCGCCCATCGTCGGGGTGCCGCGTTTGGCCATGTGTCCCTGCGGGCCCTCTTCGCGAATCTGCTGGCCAATGTTCCAGCCCTTCAATGCCTTGATCAGTTTGCCGCCAAACAAGAGTGAGAGCAGCAGGGCCGTCACGGTCGCATACGCGGTGCGAAAAGTGACGTACTGAAAGACGTTGAGCGCCTTGATTAGAAACCAATCCTTCTCCTTGAAGTGGCCATAGAGCAGTTCGTATAGGACGTAATAGATCATGCTTGTTGTCGTCTGCTGTCAGAACCAACTGCGTCAGCGGGTCGATCCACAGAACCGTAAACAGACTATGACTACCAACTCAACCATGCAAACGGCGCCGAATTTGGTGCGACGACCTGTCGTCGCGTCGTGCCGGTTAAAAGCGGTGCCAAGTCACCGCACTCCAAAAAGAGCACTAACCGGCCAGGGGAAAACGCCGGCGAATAGCGGCAACTATTTTTTCGGTAGCGACGCCGCGAGAACCCTTTACCAGCAACAGATCGCCTTCCCTGATTTCACCGCTGATCGCCTCGGCGGCTTCGTCGGAAGTTTCAAAGAAGCGCGTTTCGATCATCCCAGCTTCTCTTGCCCCCGCAATCAACTCTGCCGCCAGTCCGCGCACGCCCCAGAGCACGTCGACACCGGCGCCGCTAATCTCGCGGCCCGCCTCACGATGGAGCGCTTCCTCAGCCGGTCCCAGTTCCAACATTTCCCCGGCGATCACGATTCTCCGCCGCGCTCCGCCCGCACTCTCAGCGATAGTCCGCACCATGTTAACCAGCGAGCGCGGGTTCGAGTTATAGGAGTCGTCGACCACTCTGAAGCCGGCCGCGAAAT
Organism: Pyrinomonadaceae bacterium; assembly: GCA_030840675.1. GTDB lineage: Bacteria > Acidobacteriota > Blastocatellia > Pyrinomonadales > Pyrinomonadaceae > PSRF01. Next base: position 27,728 of record JAVEEA010000044.1, on the reverse strand, counting down.
CAAGTACCTCGCCGCGCATGCTCGGCGGTCTGGCGGTGTTCAAGGCCACGGCAATTTCAGCCGGCTTGATTTCGAAACAGGTCGCAACCGCGCCCGCCGCCAGCGCGTTCATCAGATTGTGACGACCGCTCATGTGCAAAGTCGCCGGCGCTGACCCGAGCGGAGTCAGCAGACGAAACTTAATCAAACCGAGTTGGCTGGTGTCGATGTCCTGCGCCGCAACGTCCGCGGCCTTGTCGATGCCAAATGTGACCGTCCGACCGAGATGCTTTGCGCGCATCTTGATCACCCATTCGTCGTCCGAGTTGAGTACCGCTACACCCTCCGGCTTGAGGCCTTCGATCAGTTCCGCTTTTGCTGCCGCAATGTTTTCGATACTGCCCAAATACTCCAGATGTACCGGCGCGACTAGCAGCTCCACTGCAATATCGGGTGGCGTGATCTCGCAGAGGCGGCGTATCTCATGCGTGGGCGACGACATGCCCATTTCGAGTACGGCGAGGTCAAACTGTTCCGCCCGTCGCCCCTCGCTCACCATCCGCAAAACCGACAAGGGCAGACCGAGGCCGTTGTTGTAGTTGCGTTCACTCTTAAGGACGCGCCGGCCACTCTCGTTCAACAAGTGGGCGGTCAATTCTTTCGCGGTTGTTTTCCCAGCGCTCCCGGTGATGGCTACCACCGGCTTGGCCCAGGCTTCGTAGACGCGGTGCGCGAGGGTCTGTAACGCGGCAATCGCATCGTCAACCAGCAGCAGGCGATTGTTCAACGCCAGCAATTCCGGATCGCAGGCGACGCGGTCCGCGCGTGCCACCGCGGCGAGGCTCCCTTTGGCGAGCGCGTCCTTTATATATAGATGGCCGTCGTGAAAAGCGCCGTTGAAGCCGGCGCGGACGTAGTCCTCCTGCGATAAAGCAAAGAAGAGTTCGCCCGCGCCAGCCGACCTCGAGTCGATGGAAAAATCAGTTATTTCCTTGTCAAACAACTCGGCGCCGACAGCGATAGAGTGGGCGCCCATCAAAAGCGATGCTTCGCGAACCTTCACGTGATTCCGACCTCTTCAGCTACAAACTCCAGCACTTCACTCTCCCGGCCCAGATCGCCGGACGGTGGCATGGGTTCGGCTAGTTCCGCTGTTAAGCCGTCAGTCTGACTAATCCCCTCAGGCCTTCGCGCCACCCGATTGCCGCGCAGGCGTCTCCGGCAAGCTGTCACGCGATGCTTCAAACCGTTTCCATAGGATTCGTTAACCAGAGTTCGTTGGGGGATCATTTTTCCTGCTCCGTGAATGGTTAATTAGTTCTGCCAGTGGGTCACTGACCGGCCACTTCAATTGAGTTTCCCAAAATCCACGTAAATAGTTTGTCCCTCTCGCAATTCCGATCCGGGTCGCGGGTTTTGACCAAGCACCCGCCCGCCATCCCCGTGTGCTTCAACTTGCATCCCCAAACGCGCGCACACTCGCGCGGTGTCTCTGACGCTGCGGCCGCGTAGGTCGGGCATCAGGATCGCGTTGCTGGTGGCGACGGCATAAACGATTTCGCCGCCGCGGTTGTCACGTGCCGCCACCTGCGGCATCGTTGATGCTCGCGATTCTTCCTGCTGCAACTCCTGGTCGCGTCGCTTTTCATCGGCGTGCAGTTGCGCCGGAGTTTCGATCGCGCGCGCAATTAAGTCCGGCGTTTTGAAGTTCGTGTCCGGAATCACGCCCAGCTCCGGCAGTATCTGTTCGGCAATCTCACGGAACACCGGCGCGGCTACGTCGCCACCGTGATAAGACCCGCCCGGCTCGTCAATCACCACGATAATTACTACCGCCGGATTGTTCACGGGGGCAAAGCCGACGAACGAGGCCACGAACTTAGTGCTCGAGTAAGTTCGGGTTTTCGGATCAATCTTCTGCGCCGTGCCGGTTTTTCCCGCCGCGGTGTAACCGTCCAATTGCGCCTTCTTCGCCGTACCGTTTAGCGTCACGCCTTCCAGCATGCCGCGCAACGCGGCGGCAGTTTCCGAACTGATCACGCGATGCTGCTCGGGGTTGGGCCGAAACGAGGTGACGCCCGAGGCGTTGCGAATCTCACGAATCAAGTGGGGTGCGATCCGCACGCCGTTGTTGGCAAGCGCCCCGAAAGCCGCAACCATCTGAAGTGGCGTCACGCCTACTTCCTGACCAATCGCCACCGAACCAATTGACGACGGCAGCCAGCGACTGAGCGGATGGACCAACCCCGCGGTCTCACCTGGCAACTCAACCCCGGTGCGCGCGCCGAAGCCAAACCGGTTGATAAATTCAAACATGGTCGGGTCGCCTACTCGCAAGCCAAGCTTGATAGCGGCGACGTTACTGGATTTCGCCAGCGCGTCAGCGAGGGTCAAATTTCCAAACGGGTGGTGATCGTGAATTACGCGCTTAGCGACGGTGATCGAACCCATCTGACAATCGATATGATCGTCAGGCTTGGCGAGTCCCTTTTCGATGGCCGCCGAGAAGGCGACGATCTTGAAAGTGGAACCGGGTTCGTAGATATTCTGCAACGCCCAGTTGGAGCGTGCCGCAGGCGTTGCTGCAGCCACGTCGTTGGGATCAAACGTGGGCGCGTTAGCCAACGCGAGGATCTCGCCGGTGTGCGGGTCGAGCACAATTGCCGTTCCCGCTTTTGCGTGTGACTCTGCGATTGCCGCCGTCAGTGCCGCTTCCGCCTGGTACTGCATCGTCTGATCGATTGTCAGGATCACGGTCTGACCAGGACTGCCAGGTAACTCAGTACTTTCATATGCACGCCCGCGCGAATCTTTTTCAATGAACACCTTGCCAGGCTCGCCGACGATCTTTTCGTTGTAGACCTGTTCGATCCCGGCCAATCCCTTACCATCGAGGCCAACGTAGCCGAGGACGTTCGCCGCTAATGGACCATTGGGATAAAAGCGTTTCGGCTCCTTCCGCGTATGCACGCCCGCGAGTTCCAACGAGTCGAGCAGCTGCGCCTGTTCCGGCGCGATTCGCCGAGCAATCCAAATAAAGCGACGCCCGCCTCCGCGCGCTTCAGTTATCTGATCGCTGAAGGTCTTTTGATCTCCGCCCAGTACGGAAGCAAGAGTTTCCGCCGTGCAGCTGATCTCCTGAAACGCCCGGTTGTCATTCTTGTCAAACTCATCGGGCGCGATGAAGACCGAAGTGGTGTCGATGGTCCGTGCCAGCTCGCGCTCTTGACGGTCGAGCACTGCACCGCGTGTGGGACTGGTTTCCACCGCGTCCTGCTGTTGTTTGTGCGCGCGCGTTGCGAGCTTGTCGTATTGTGAAACCTGTAGATAGACCAGCCGGGCGCTAATTCCCAGGATCCAAAAAGCGACAAAAGCCGCAACGAATAGCGTGCGGCGTGTCGAAACATCTGGTTGTGATTCCGCCTGACGGGAAAATCGCGCCATCCCTGGATGTGTCCCTTCTTACCTGACAACCCTCGCCTGGACCATGAAGTCAACCAGCGGTTGAAGCGGGGGATCGCTTCACTGGCTAAGTTAAGACTGCAACCGCGCTTAGCGCTGAAACGAAGCGGAAGGATTGAGCAACGCCGATGCGATTGGCAGCTGTCTCGCTACTACCGCTTTCGGGCTTCCCACCTGGTTGGCCTGTAGCGGTTTCAAACCCAGTTCGCGCGCTTGCACTGCGAGTCGCGCGGGAGCGAATGCCTGTTCCTTCCGCAAAAGTAATTGCTGCTTTTCCGCGAGTAACCGGTCGCGTTCGCGGCGCAGGACCTCACTCTTGTAACCGAAATCAACCGCGGCGAAATGCTGCCTCGCGGCAAACACGAAACCCCCGGCCAGTACGAGGCCACAAGCCAGCAGGCACGCGAGCCGGGAGAGCGCGCGCACGTCACGATCGCGATGAATTCTGGAATTGCGTTGCTTCGAGGGAACTCTTCTCATGCAGGGAACTCCGGGTCTAGTAGGATAAAACGGGACAACGCAGGTTGAGACTGAAGTCTAGGTCTCAGCTATCAACTTGCGACAAGCACGTAGCTTTGCGCTACGCGACCGGGGATTCGCAGCGATTTCAATCGGGTCAGGCACCACTGGACGTTTAGTCAAAATCTCAACCCCGCGCCGCGCGCCGCAGGTACACAAGCCAACTTCCCGACGCGGCGAGTCACACTGGCAATAGCCAGCGTGGCGGCGCAGCTCCTGCTTCATGATGCGGTCTTCCAGCGAATGAAAACTGATAACTACGAAGCGGCCGTCGGGTTGTAAAAGATCGATCGCGTTAGCGACAAAACCACCCAGGTTCTCAAGCTCTCGGTTAACCGCGATGCGTAACGCCTGAAAGGTTCTCGTTGCCGGATGAAGTTGCCAGTTGGTGCGCTTACCCGCGGCACGGGCCACCAGGTCGGCCAACTCTTTGGTGGTGGCAATCGGCTTCCCTTGTTCGCGACTCTCCACTATCCACTTGGCGATGCGGCGTGAGTTTCGCTCCTCGCCATACTCATAAATGATTGCGGCTATCTCGGCTTCTGGCAGCCGCTGCAAAAGTTCCGCGGCGCTCTCCTCTTCGCTGTCCGCGTTCATACGCATGTCCAGCGGTGCGTCAAACCGAAAACTAAAACCGCGCGTGGGCGAATCAAACTGTAACGACGAGACCCCGAGATCCGCGAGAATGCCGGCCGGCTCACTTTCCGTAGAGTCGTTTAGAATGCGTTCCAGCTCGCGAAAGTCTGCGTGAACAGGACGAAAGCGTTCGCCAAAACCCGAGAGGCGTTCACTTGCCGAAGCAAGCGCGGTGCGGTCTCGGTCGATACCGATTACACGCGTCTGCGTTGAAGATTCAAGGATCGCCTCGCTGTGTCCGCCCAGACCGACGGTGCAGTCTATGAATAGACCACCTCGCTCGGGTGCGAGGTATTGCATTGATTCTCGTAGCAGCACGGGGCGATGGGGCGCGCCTCTGCCCCCCAAAGGCGCAGCCATCACCACCGCCCCGTGATCTTGTTCAAACAGCTATCAATCGGTGAAAAGCGAAAACGAAAGCGGGAAAAGTCGAGCACTCGTTTTGCATTATTGCTTGTCACTGATCACTTATCACTGTCCTTAGATTCCCAACTTAGCAATCGCAGCCTCGTCCTCTTCCGTGTAAGGATCCCCGAGCATGCGCGCCTTGAAGACGTCGAGTTCCCAAACTTCCAAGTAGGTCAAATAACCCAGCACCGCGACGTCGCCCATCACTCCCGCGGCCTTGCGAAGCAAAGGATGGATCAACAAACGGCCTTGCGCGTCCATAGTGGACTGCTGTCCGAAGTAATTCGTTCTATCAAGGAACTTGCGCCGCGCCGGATCCATTGTCGGCAAGAGGGAAAGTCGTTGCTCTATCGATTCCCATTCCGGCAGTGGGTAAATGCGAACATTGTCACCCGTAAGACTTGTTAGGTAGAATTCGCGGCCGTGCTTCTCGTCAACCAGACGGCGAAACGGCGTCGGCACTTTTAGCCGACCCTTCGGATCAATCCGGGCCGTGTAGTTTCCCCGTAGCATGGCATCGTTCGCTTCAATAGAATTTGGCGGGTGGCCGTTTGGAAAAGTCTGTCAATGATCGGAGTAACGAGGTTGGACCCACTTCCGACCACTTTCGACCACCCACGCGGATACTACGCTCCCGCATTTTTGGTGTCAATAGAAAACTCTGTAAAATTATTGGCTTTTCTGGTCTGCTTTCGCCGCCCCGCCGAGTTTGCGTTCGCCTCTCGTCGGCCAAGCTCTCTTGTTTTATTACCGGCTCGCGTCCGAGAAAGTCTGCAATAGCCACTGGTGAAGCCCTGATGTATATTGACGGGCCATGCTGCTTTTTACCTTTTCTGCCGGATCAACTATTGAATGAACCTTGAACCCGGAGGCTTTCCTGCGCTGCTGCTGTTTGGCCTGCTGGCGGCCGGCGCCAATCTGTTGGGTGGATTTGTGCTTATCAGGTCGGGCGCGCACCGCCTGGGCGAACGCTTCCTTAAGTATCTGGTCGCGCTTGGCGCGGGCTTCATGCTGGCCGCTATCTTTATAGAGATCGTCCCGGAGAGCTTCAGCCTGTGGACGCAAAACCTCGAAGGCAAAGCAGCGGCTGAAGCGGTGGTCGGCGCCATGACTCTATTGCTCGCCGGCTATTTGCTGATCCAACTCTTCGAACACACGTTGGCACCGCACTTCCACTTCGGCGCCGAAACCCATCCTGAGTCGTTCATGAAACCATCGGCCGCTTATGCCGCGGTTGGCGGACTCTGGATCCATACTTTTTTTGACGGTGTTTCGATCGCCGCTGCCTTCTTGGTTAGTTTTCGCGTAGGCCTCTTAGTTTTCGTGGCAATTCTCCTGCACAAAATGCCTGAGGGTTTTACCGTCGCATCGATCATGCTGGCTTCAGGCCGTTCAACCAGGAAGGCCTTGTGGGCCACTGCGGCGATTGGCGCGGCCACGCTTGCCGGCGTGGTGGCGGTTGCGGTGCTGGATACCAGAATGAACAGCGCGGTCGCTTATGCACTTCCCTTTTCCGCGGGGGTCACGTTGTATGTGGCCGCGAGCGACTTGATTCCGGAAGTGAACCACAAAGAAGAAAAGAACCCGGTGGTGTCGATTGTCGTATTTGTAGGAGTTGCGCTCTTCTACTTATTGCATAAGCTGATCGAGGGGTGAGCTTGCCTTTGTCAATGGCCTTGCAGACTGCATCGAAGATGAATTCGCTTTTGCCATCCGGTTCGCGCGCGCACCACACCGCCAGGCCGCGCTTGCTTTGGGTGATCCTCGCGTGCGCTCTTTATTGTTTCCTGACGCCAGGCGCGCTGTGGGCCCAAACGGGCCAACCACCGATCCCTTTGCCATCCCCGTTCACTCCAATCGTAGATAATGCGAACGTCATCGATGGTCCCACGCGAGATAAACTGGGTGCGATTTATAACAACCTGAAAGAGCGTGCGAACATCCAGTTTGCCGTCGTTACTATTGATACGACTGGCGGCCAAGCTATTGAAGACTATGCGCTCGCGCTTTATCGCGGCTGGGGAATTGGCTCAAAGGAAAATGACGGGTTTCTTTTGTTGTTAGCGGTTAAGGATCGCAAGTACTACACCGAAGTTGGCTATCACCTGGAAGGCGATCTCAACGACGGCCTCGTCGGGCAGATTCAACGCGAACTACTCGTCCCGCAACTGAAGAAAGGAAATTACAGCCAGGGTGTTTTCGACACCGTACAGGCTTACGTCGCCACGCTTGCGGCTAAACGCAATTTCAGCGTTGACGGAATCGATCAAAGCAAAGCCTATCGAGCGACGCCCGCGACCGGCCGGACCCAATCGCGGGGGCAATCCAATTCCTGTTGCACGGTGTTGATAATTTTTGGCGTCATTATCCTGCTGCTTTCCTCCATAAGACGCGGTGGTGGCGGCCGCGGCGGTGGTGGTGGGTGGTGGAATCTGTTTCTGCTTGGCTCACTCCTGAATAGCGGTGGTCGCAGCAGTGGCTGGGGCGGATCAAGCAGCGGCTGGAGTGGCGGCGGTTTCGGCGGTGGTGGCGGGGGCTTCGGCGGAGGATTCGGAGGTGGCAGCGCCGGCGGCGGCGGTGCCGGCGGCGGTTGGTGAGTAAAGCAAACTGTTAGTTTGCGTTCTGCTTTTCAACCCGCCGTTATGGTTGGTGAGTAAAGCAAACTGTTAGTTTGCTTTACTAGACGGTATCTCTGTTAGTATCAGCACACGCGAAAAACACGATGAGTAAGACAGTTGTTCATGACGCACTAAACGGTCTCCTGCGTGACTTGCAAGCGACGCATGGGGCCAATCTCGTTTCAGTTGTGCTCTACGGTTCGGCCGCGGCTGGGGACCACGTCGAGTTGCGCTCCGACTACAATCTGCTGATCACCCTACGGCGCATCACCCCTGAAGATTTGCGACTCGCGCAGGCGCCGACGCGTGAGTGGCAACGTCTGGGCCATCCTCTCCCGGTTTACTTCACCGCGGAGGAGCTATCCGACGCAGCCGATGTTTTTCCGATTGAGTTTTATCAAATGGCGCAGGCGCGCGTGGTTCTTTTTGGTCAGGATCCTTTTGAGTTCGTCAAACTATCGGACGCCAACCTGCGGCATCAAACCGAATATGAGTTACGCAGCAAGCTGATCCAACTGCGACGAATGTACATTCCTGCCTCTCGCTCAATTGAAAAGTTGTGCGATCTGATGAGCGACAGTCTCGCGAGCTTTGCAGCTCTTTTTCGCGCCGTGCTGATGCTTCATGGCGAGGAAGCGCCGGTGGCCAAACCCGAGTGTGTACGTGCCACCGTGCGGCGCTTCGCCCTCGACCCGACTCCCTTTGAAAAGATTTTCACCTTTCGTGCTACCGACGATTCGCCCCCTTCTGAGAAAGAAGCGAACGAAATCTTCGGCGCTTACATGGAACAGATTGACCGCGTGATCCAAGTGGTTGATGAATTCGCCACACCCGGCGAGGTGGCCGCCCAGGGACCCGGGATTCGCGCAAGGAATCAGGAGAATTGAAAATGACTCGACGACGATTATTGTTACTAACGCTGGTTATCTTCGCGGCAACTCTGGGCAGTGGTTGTAGCTATAACACGCTGACAACCAAACACGAGAACGTCAAGGCCAAGTGGTCCAACGTAGAAGTCAATCTGCAACGCCGCTCTGACCTGCTGAACAACTTGATCGAAACGGCCAAACTCGCCGGCGTGCAGGAGCAGGAAGTTTTCGGGAAAATAGCCGAGGCGCGTTCCCGTTTGCTGAACGCCACCCAACAAACGCCGCAAGGCGAAGGCGGCGACAAAACTCCGGAACAGAAGCAGGCTGTGATTGATGCGGCCAATAGTTTTGGTGGCACAGTCGGCCGTTTGCTCGTCTTGCAGGAACAGTACCCGCAGTTGAAGTCAAACGAGAATTTCCTGAAGGCGCAGGATGAAGTGGTGGGAACTGAGAACCGGATCGCGATCGCGCGCAAGGACTACAACGAAGCAGTACAGGACTACAACACCACGCGCGCGCGTTTCCCCGCGGTAATTTCGGCGAAGATGTTTGGCTTCAAAGAAGAGCCTTACTTCAAAGCGGAGGAAGGCGCGACCCAGGTGCCGAAGATCGATTCAAACAGTCTTCGCCCGCAGCCGCCCGCTCCGGCACCCACGCGGTAACTGAGTTGTTGGGGTGTCCCCCGCGGGCGCCCCTCCTCTGCCAACGCGCAACGGCACTTCCTGTTCGCGGATTTCCAATTTGTTGTAGCCGCAAGAAAGGCCGCCTCCGGGCGGCCTTTTCAACGAAGACTGTCAGTCTGCGTGGCTGATAAAATGAGATCCATCGAGGCGACGCAATCCAGTTTGCGTAGCTTCAAAAGCCGCGAGAGCTGCACATGGCGCAATGGTCGCAGGGCTTGCCGCCGGGCTCTACCGTACAGATTTTTTCTTTCTCGAAATAGTCCACCAGGTCAGAGATCACAGCTTCAGCTACGCCAAATTTTTCCTGGCTGGGATGAGAAACTCCGGCATTGACTCCGGCGAGCCAGGGCGAGTGAGTCAGCAATACCGGGCGCGTGCCTTGAACGTTGGTCGGCGGCGCGGTTGCGAGTGGCCATGAGTTACTCGGTCCGCTCCCTGCGTCGGAACCTAATTTCGCTTCGAGTTGCGCAAGCTTGCGCTGGAGTTCGCTCAGACCGGCGCGTACCGACGCTAATTCTGAAGTAAGTTCCGGCTTCGCGTGCGCAGGCACGAGAGGGCGCTCCGATGCCACCGGTTCACTCGCAACGCGACGAGCAATTCGCTCCGCTATCTCCCGTGCATGATCCAATTCCGTGCTCATCGCTTTGTTACTCAGGCATCCTGCCTTTCCCTGGTTCCTTAACTAATACCGCCGGCTCAGCAGCGACGGACAGGGATGTCTGTGCTACGGCTCGTCCTGCAGCAAGTCCACATAATCCACTACGCCAACGATTGCCGAGTCAATCGCCGCACCTGGCTTTCCGGTTGCAGCGGTCGAAGCGCCCCAACCTTCCTGCACGATGAGCACTGTGTCGCCGACGCCCGCGTCGACCGCGTTGAGCGCAAGCAAAGTCGTGGCAGTTTCGGCACCTTCGGGAGTTACCTGTTGACAGAGCATAATGCTGGCACTCTCGTAACGATGGTTTTTCGTAGAGGCGACAACGTTGCCCAGCACGCGCGCGAGAATCATGCGCGCCTGCCGTTCGTGACGTGAGCGTCTGAATCAACGATGCCGATGATGGTGCAGTCAGTGGGCGTGTCTTCACGCTTAAACGGAAAGCTCGCTTCTTTGCCGCGACACCAGAAGACCAGTTCGCCCACTCCCGCACCGACCGAATCGACTGCGACCATCGGCTTACCAGCGGGCTCCAAATCTTTATTGAGCGTCTGCACGACGAGCAGCTTGCGGCCCTCAAGCGAGTCGTTCTTGACGGTGGCGACCACCGTGCCGATAACGCGTGCCAGCTGCATAGTTCAACTGGGATTGGCTGGCCCACCATTGCCGTGAATATGTCGTTCGACGACGTTGATCAGGATCTTCAAGCTCTCCTCGGTGCGCGCCTGCGCTTGCGTCAGCCGTTTTAAATCGTCTGCCAGCAGATTGACCGTTTCATCTGTTTTCATTTGTGCTCTGGTCAGGCTGCCGACGATATCCATCACACCCAGGAGTGCATCTTTCAAAAGCTTCGCGTCTCGCGCTTGAATTTCACGCGTTACCTGAACGTCGGCCGCAAACTGGGCTTGTTGCTCGACAATGAATTCCATCTTCTGGTTCATCTCTTCGTTACTCATAAACTCTCCTTCAGAATCAGCGGAGGTGTTTCGTGGTAGCGGATGAAACGTGAATTACTAAGTCAGGGTGTCACGTCAACGGTGTCAATTACGCCGACGATCGCGGCGTCAACCGGCACATCTTTCATACCCTGGGCCAGTCGCGCGCTCGAACCAGCCACGACCAAAACCCGTTCATGATAACCCGCGCCAACCGTGTCAACAGCGACGACGTAACCGGTCGTGTCGCTGCCATCGACGTTGACGGGTCTCACAATCAATAGTTTCTTGCCCAGCAGTCGTTCGTCTTTTTGGGATGACACGACCGTTCCCAGGATGCGCGCGATAATCATTACTAGTCGCGGTTGCCGATGGGAAGGGCGTCGTCAACACTGCCGTGCGGTCGCGGTATCACGTGGACGCTGACCAGTTCGCCGACGCGACGAGCCGCCGCGGCGCCGGCATCCGTTGCAGCTTTAACAGCGGCTACGTCGCCACGCACGATCGCGGTAACGAAACCCGCGCCAATTTTTTCGTAGCCGATTAAGGTGACGTTTGCGGCCTTCACCATAGCATCGGCCGCTTCAATCATCGCGACCAGACCTTTGGTTTCCACCATGCCGAGTGCTTCTTGCATTCAGTTGCTCCTGTTTTCGTAAATAGTAAATCGTGGCGGGTAAATAGTAGACGACTTCGCAATCATTTACCATGCAGCAAGTTTATGATTCACCGCGATTGACCGCCTGGCTTAACAACTCAACCAGTTCTTCGCGCGTGAGCGAGATCTTTCCGGAACCGTTCGTCGCCGTCCGTTCGTAATAATCTGTCGCCGCGGGACGATCGCCGCTCGCACAAGACAACTGTGTTTCGTGCAGATAGCCACAAGCCTGGCAGCGCGCGCTTTCGCCCAGATAGCCGGCAGCCTCGCGTACGTTAATGAGTTTTTCAATCGCGTCGGCAGGCAGGTTCTTTGAACCGCCCAGCATGCGCGCGAGAATCGCGATCCGCGCTGTGTGTTCCAGTGTCTCCAGACGGTCGAAGGCTTGCCATAGATCCGACCCGTAAGCCACCGCGCCGTGATTGGCCATCAGCAGTGCGTTGTGATGTTTCACCAGCGGCCGCATCGCTTCGGTTAACTCGTCAGTCGAAGGCGTTCCGTAAGCGGCGAGCGGCACGCAACCGAGCGTCAGAATAACTTCCGAAAGGATTGGCTGATCAATTGCGAGGCCTGCCACGGCGAACGCAGTGCCGTGGGGTGGATGCGCATGACAAACCGCCATCACGTCGGGTCGCTCGTGATAGATCAGGAGATGCATTGCTAACTCGCTCGACGGCTTACGATTTCCGAGCGGCTTGCCGTCGGCATCGGTCACGGCAAGCGCATCCTCCGTCATGCGGCCCTTGCACATCATGGTCGGTGTCGCGACAATCCGGCCGTCATCGAGCCGCACGCTGACGTTGCCATCCGAAGAGACAACGTAACTGCGCTCGTACAGCAGCCGACCGATATTTACTATTTCCCGACGTGCGGTTTGTTCGTCCATCTCGCGTGCGACCAAATCTGACCAGGACTTCTGTTCTCGGACAGCCCACGGCGTTTTCAAACTGTGCAAAGACACTAAACGGCTGGTGGTAGATTCGAAAATCTTTCAGTTTTCATTTTTGAGAGAACCAGGACCGCAACAGTATAGACCGAACGCGCAGTTAAGGGACAGTTACGCTTTTCCGGTTTCGAGTTCTGAGTTTCGAGTTCCGAGTTTTGAGTTCCGAGTTTGGAATTTGGAATTTGGAATCTGGAATCTGGAATTTGGACTTGCAGCGTCGGGTTCGACTTCCAGCCGAACGCGCAGCCTTCCTAACACCAAACTCCGCTCGGTACCCGTTGCTGAAGTCGGAGCCATAACCTACAATCGCGACGTTTCTACCCGAGCCTTCCGAACCGCGCCCATGATTGCACACTTGTCCGGCACCCTGCTTTCCAAACAAGCCACATCTGTAATTCTTGATGTCGGCGGGGTGGGTTATGAGATCACGATTCCGGTCTCAACTTTCTACGATCTCGACGAGGAAGGCGCAACCGTCAAGCTGCGCATTTACACGCATGTTCGTGAAGACGCACTGCAACTCTATGGCTTCAAGACCGCGCGCGAGCGTGAACTTTTTCTGCGTTTGATTTCCGTCAGCGGTATCGGACCGAAACTCGGGATAACGCTACTCTCGGGAATGAGCGCCGATGAAATGATCGCGTCGATCAGAACCAACAACCTGGCGCGACTCACGTTGATTCCGGGAGTTGGTCGTAAAACGGCCGAGCGGCTCGTGATGGAGCTGCGTGATAAAGTTGCGACGTTGTCATCGGCGGAACTTGAAGCGGAATTAGGCGACGCCAGCGCTGCGGGTACGCTGGCGCCCTCGGAAGACGCGATGCGTTCGGATGTATTGTCAGCACTGCTGAATTTGGGTTATCAACGCAGCTCCGCGGAAAAGGTTGTCACGGCAGCGCTGGATGAAGGTGGCGATATTTCAGTCGAGTCGATCCTGCGACGCAGCCTGCGCAAGCTCGCAAAGGTTTGATGTAAAGCAAACTGTTAGTTTGCTTCCGCAGTACCCATCGTCGACGACGAAAGCAAACTAACAGTTTGCGCTACAAATATGTCAACTGAAGGACCAGCACGCGTGAGCGACCCAATCGGCAGCGACGAAGAGCAGTTTGAGCTGAACGTTCGTCCGACCAAACTCGTCGACTACATTGGCCAGCGGCAGGTGAAAGAAAATCTGCGCGTCTATATGCGCGCGGCTCTGAATCGTCGCGAAGCGCTCGATCACGTACTGCTGACCGGACCTCCTGGCCTGGGCAAAACTACCCTCGCGAATATCATTGCCCACGAAATGGGAGCGATGTTGCACTCGACGGCGGGGCCCTCAATTGAAATACCCGGCGACCTGGTCGGGCAATTGACGAACCTGCAAAAAGGCGACGTGCTCTTCATCGATGAAATACATCGTCTGAATCCTACGATCGAAGAGAAGCTCTATCCCGCGATGGAGGACTACGAATTTGATCTTATGATCGGGCAGGGCGTGGTTGCGCGTACGCAAAAAATCCGCCTGGAAAAGTTCACCTTGATCGGCGCCACCACCCGCCCTGGTCTATTAACCGCACCGCTGCGCGATCGTTTTGGAATAGCCTTTCATCTGGACTTTTATCCGCCGGCGGATCTGGAAATAATTTGTAAACGCTCCGCTCAAATTCTCGAGGTCGAGATCGATGAACAAGGCGCGCGTGAAATTGCGCGGCGTTCGCGCGGCACTCCGCGTATTGTCAATCGCCTGTTACGGCGCGTGCGCGACTATGCGCAGGTAGACTACGACGGCCGCATTTCCCAGGAAGTCGCCAGCGACGCGCTCAATCGAATGGAAGTCGATAAATTTGGACTTGACGAAAGAGATCGTAAGTTCATGATGACCATAATCGAAAAGTTTGACGGCGGCCCGGTGGGCATCGGCACAATCTCGGCTGCGATTCACGAGGAAAAGGATTCCATCGAAGAGATCATCGAGCCTTACTTGATTCAAATCGGATTTCTCGATCGTACGCGACGCGGACGCATGGCCACACGTCGCGCCTATGAACATTACGGCATCACCCCCTCACTCTCCGTCAAGCCGGGGCTGTTCGATTCCCAATGAAGAATTTGCTACGGTGTATTTAGCCGGGCCAGTTATTGGCCGGCGTGCAATTTGTCGCGCACAGCGGTCGCGGCGCTCGGGCTTTAAGCTTTCCATGAGACGAATTTCGTCATTCTCGCGTCAGACGTTCGGCGTCCGCAATCGCGGACCGTGGCGTTCGATCGTCAGTCACTCACTACACCAGTTTCACGAGAACGACCTCTACACTTCGGCGGCGGCGATGAGCTACTTCGGCCTCATGGCGCTCTTTCCGGCGCTGCTCCTGATGCTGGCGCTTAGTAATCGACTGACCGCTGCGACCGAACTCCTGACTCACGCCGTCGATGTTTACCCGGGTTCGGGAAAGTTTCTGCGCGAAACGATCGGCTCGATGGCTGGCGTCGGGCCGGGAATAATTATCACCTGCATTATCGTAACTATCTGGGCCGGCTCATGGGTCTTCGCCGTCATCGAACGCGCGCTCAACCGAATTTGGGGGACAACCTCGCGCGCTTTTTGGCACGGCCGAGCGCTCACGGTTGGCATGATTGGCGTCGTCGGTGTATTGCTGGCAACCTCCGTGCTGATCACCTCGTTAGTCGTGGGCGTCAGGGAAATGGCCGGGAGAGTTTCGCCACGCCAGGCGGCTCACTATCCGCTGCTGTTGTCGGTGGGGAGTGTTTTCTGGCAAGGCATATTCGCCGTCGCGAGTTTCCTGGTAACAGTCGCGCTCTTCGTAGTCGTCTATCGTTTCATGCCGAAAGCTGAGGTAACGGTGCGCGACACTTTGCCCGGCGCATTGATTGGCGGTGTGCTCTGGGAAATTGCGAAGTACGTTTTTGCCTGGGCACTAACCTATTTCCACTACGATCAAATTTATGGCTCGGTGGGTGCGGTGGTTGCGGTGCTCACCTGGAGTTACGTTTCAAGTCTGATCTTAATGTTTGGCGCCCAATTGACGGCGGTGTTTCACCGCGAGCATCCGCATTACCCGCCGCCGGCGCAAACGACACTCGCGTCCTAGCATGCGGCTTTCCGAATTCAACTATGAACTGCCGGAAGCATTAGTTGCGCAAGAACCGCTCGCGCAACGCGACGCTTCGCGAATGCTGGTCCTGGATCGCGCGCAGCAGACGTGGGCGGAATCAAGGTTTGCTCTCCTTCCGGACTACGTGCGCGCGGGCGACGTCCTGGTGGTTAATAACACGCGCGTGTTCCCGGCGCGGTTAATTGGCCGGCGTGATCCTTCGGGCGGACGCGTCGAGGTCTTGTTAGTTCGCGAGCTTGAGGCGAGGGAAGGTCACTCGAATTGGGAAGCGCTGGTGCGGCCCGCGCATCGTTTGCGCGAGGGAGCGCGCTTGCGGTTTGGCGATTCCGAGTTGCAAGCGGAGGTGGTCGGGACAGCGAACGGCGGTTTGCGCGTTTTGAGATTCGCGGGTGATCAGCCGCTCGAAGCTTTCTTGAATACCCAGGGCCAAACGCCGCTTCCCCCTTACATCAGGCGTCCCGACGGAACTTCCGAAGCGGACCAGGAGAGGTATCAAACAGTCTTCGCGCGCGAGCGGGGTGCCATCGCGGCCCCGACCGCCGGCCTGCATTTCACGCCCGCGACTGTCGCTGCCCTAAATTCGCATGGAGTTGCGGTAGTCGAAATCACTTTGCACGTCGGTTATGGAACTTTCGAGCCAGTGCGAGTCGAGGAGATCGAACAACATCGCGTCGCGTCAGAATTCTTTAACGTTTCAACGGAGGCCGCGGCAGTAATCAATGAGAGGCGTGCCCACGGTGGACGAGTGATCGCCGTCGGTACCACTACGACGCGGGCGCTCGAGTCAGCAGTAAACTCTGATGGGGAAGTTGCAGCGGGAGGTCGCGAGACACAACTGACTATTACTCCCGGCTACAAGTTTCGCGCAACGGACGCGCTGCTAACTAATTTTCATTTGCCACAGTCTTCCCTGTTGCTGCTGGTAGCCGCCTTTGCCGGCCACGAATTTGCGCTCGCGGCTTACCGTCACGCAGTGGCAGCAAGATTCAGATTCTACAGTTACGGCGATTGCATGTTTGTGATGTAGTGATCCGGAAAAAGATGATGATAGACTAACCGCAATCGCCGGGCTTGAAAGTTTGACTGACTGGAATGGCTGTACTCAAGAAAATTCGTTCGCGCTGGTGGTCGCCGCCAAGCGAGGACTATCAAGTCGAGCCGGAACAGTCCGTGCCCGCCGCCATCGGGCTGCGTTATGACATTCGTTCACTTACGATCTCTCATCTCGACGAATGCTGGCGTTTGGATCAGCGCTGCTTTGTTGACGGCGAAGCTTACAGCCGCGAGACGTTTGAATATCTGCTGACCGCTCCCGAAGCGGTTTCTTACCGCGCCACTACTTCAGCCGGTTGCATGGTGGGTTTTGTTATAGGCCTGGTTGAACCTGATCACACCGGACACATAACTACGGTGGGTGTTTCGCCAGACCATCGTCGGCGACACCTGGCCAAGCGTTTAATGGCTGAAGTCGAAAGAGGTTTTCGGCAACGAAACGTGCGTATCGTGCGGCTGGAAGTGAGATCGCTCAATATCGCGGCGCAAAAGCTTTACGAAAGCCTGGGATATGCCGTGACGCAGCGTTTGCCGAAATACTATTCAAATGGCGGGGATGGTTTGTTGATGATCAAATCGCTCGCGTAAAACTGCTCACTAGCCTTTGCGCAGTTCCGTTAACACCTGCTTCGCTACCGCTTTCAAAGTATCAAAAACGCCCGCTCCGCTGGAGGCAACCGCCTCAACCACAGGTTCTTCTTTCCGGCGTAGCTCGGCGGCCAAATCGTCAACGGGAATAACATTCGGAAGATCGCGTTTGTTGAGTTGCAATACGTAGGGGAGTTTCAGCAGGTCGTATCCCTGGGCCTGCAGGTTCTCCTCAAGGTTGTAAAGCGATTCCACGTTTGCATCCATGCGCTCTTCCTGCGAGTCCGCAACAAACACAACGCCGTCCACACCTTTGAGGATTAGTCTGCGCGACGCATCATAAAAGACCTGACCGGGGACTGTGTAAAGGTGAAAGCGCGTCTTGAAGCCGCGGACGGTCCCGAGTTCGAGCGGCATGAAGTCGAAGAAGAGAGTGCGATCGGTCTCGGTCGCGAGACTGATTAGTTTACCGCGCGCCTGTGGTGCGGTTGACTCGAAAATGTGCTGGAGGTTGGTGGTCTTGCCGCACAGTCCCGGCCCGTAATAAACGATCTTGCAATTGATTTCCCGGGAGGCGTAGTTGATGAAGGTCATAAGTCACTTATTCGTGTTGTAATTTATTGGAAAAGACTGTCTATGTCTTCATCCGTGATTTCCCCGAAAGGCGAGTCGCTCTCGTCGAATTCGGCCTTACTGATTTCGTCGACCATCGCGGACAACTGATGTGAGATTTGTTTGCTCCGCAATTTGACCAGACCCAAACTCGAGCGCTCATCGAAGACAACAATCAACAGCAGACGGCCGATGACGGAGATGTGGATACTTTCTCGTTCCCCTTCGTGGGAGAGCGTGGGAAATTCCTTTTCGCCGATCAGTTGTGCCATACCTCCGGTCGCGGCCACATTGCCCGCGGCGAGTGAAGCAAGGCTGGTGGTATCCAGATTTCCGATTTCGCCCTGGGAGGCGATCTCCTGACCATCCTTATCGACGAGGAAAACCACGCGCGCGGCCGAATCCATGCGGAGTCGAGCCAGGACGGCCTTGATTTGATGGTACTGCTGCTCACGGAGCAGAAGCGGAGTGTCTGCCATTAATACAGCCTTTGATTGAAGTTGGGAGCAAGGACAATGGGTGGGCGGCAAGTGGTTCGAAGATCTCGACTCTAATGCTTACGCCGCGAAGTGGAAAGCTTGCGAATTCCCTGAATGAAAACGACGGGGATTCGACGACGCTCAAGCCGCAATGCAATGTACCACAGCCAACAATGTGCTTCAAGCGTTTTCGTTTGTTTGCCAAATCCTTATTGACAGAGGCTCCTCAGCGACTCACAAATGGTGTTTTCGTTGATTTAGAGCCGAGGCTATGTTACTCTGCCACCGCAACTTCCCGAGTGCATTGTCCACATTTGCCCTATCAACCTTAGCTTCGACATGAGTGCAGTTACTAAAGGTTTAAGACGTTCAACGTCACGCGAAGTCGCCCGGCGGGCAGCGCCGAAGCCCGCGGCAAAACGACGCATGGCTACGGCTAAGACTGCCAGGCCAAAAGCTAAGCGAGCCGTTGCGCAAAAAGCAGCAACGAGGAAAACGACTAAAGCCAAAGTAGCTTTGAAGAGTAAACCCGCGACGAAGGCTGTCAAAGCGATAGCGAAGAAGAAGGTTCCTTCCCGACAAAGCACTTCCAGGAAAGTAACCCCACGCAAGGTTGCATCACGCAAAGTCAGCGCTCCTACTCACAAGAAAGCTGTTGCTGCCAGCCGTAAGAAAACTCAGAAGCTAGCGGCTGTGCGCGCTCCGCGACCTGCTCCTGTGGTACCGGCCGCGCCAAGACAGCCAACAGTTGACGAGGCGGCGGCACTGAAGGCATTTGAGCGGGCGCACAAAGAGTTTACGCGGGGTCGCTTCGGCGAAGCTCGCAATCAATTTCGCGCGCTGTTGGAAAAATATTTCCAGGTTTCAGAAGTTGCGGCGCGCGCGCGCACTTACCTCGCGGTCTCAGATGCTCGTCTGCGCACCGAAAGCATTCTCCCCCGCGATGCTGATTCACTTTACGACCGCGGCGTAATCGAACTTAACCGCGGCGAGTATGTGGCCGCCCAGGAAATGTTCGAACGCGCCTTGAAGCGTGAGCCCGAGGCCGCGCACATTCATTATGGACTGGCCGCAACTCGCGCTCGCCTGGGTTCAGTTGATCTGGCACTGCAGTCGCTCCAGCGCGCACTCGATCTGCAACCAACTTTGAGAGTACGCGCGCAGCACGATCACGACTTAACCTCCCTGCGCAACGACCCAGACTTCGATCGACTCGTGTTTCAACCACGCCTGTAGTATTTGTCCAACGTCCCTCCTGCTTATTTCGCTTCGTTCCCGTGGGTTACAAAGCCTTAGCCTTTTAGGTATCATTCTGCTTGAGCTCGCAACGCGGGCCGACGAGGAGTGTTCGGTTGAATTATTTGTCTGACATCAACCGCGGTCTTAACCTTGTCGCACTTGGTGGCGGCACAGGATTGTCGACCTTGCTCGCCGGTCTCAAGTGTTTGGTTCGCGAAACTCCCGCCGCTGAACTTTGGATCGCGAGTTTATCTGCCATTGTCACAGTGTCGGACGACGGCGGCAGCTCGGGCCGCTTGCGTGAAGAGTTGCAGATGCTTCCGCCCGGCGACATACGCAATTGCATGATCGCCCTGTCTGAAGATTCGACCTTGCTTTCGCGTCTTTTTCGTCACCGCTTTCGCGGCGACGGCGAACTCGGCGGCCATAGTTTTGGTAACCTTTTCCTGGCGGCGTTAACTGAGGTCACCGGCGATTTCACTGAAGCAGTACGTTTATCGTCGGAAGTTCTGGCCAGCAAAGGTCACATCTACCCGGCGACCATCAGTGATGTGCGTTTGGTCGCCGAACTGGCTGACGGCAGCGAGGTCCGGGGCGAGACCCATATCTCCGCGTCGCGCGCGCCTATTCGGCGGCTGCGTCTGGAGCCTGAACAGTGTCTGCCTTTGCCGGAAGTTTTGAAAGCGATTCGGAACGCGGATGTGATCACAGTCGGACCTGGTTCGCTTTACACAAGCATTCTGCCCAACCTGCTCGTGGCCAAAGTGGCGGCGGCAATCGGCGCGAGCGAGGCCACTAAAATTTTCATCTGCAACCTGATGACGCAGCCGGGTGAAACCGACAACTATTCTGCGCGCCAACACCTGGAAACCATCAAGGCTTATGCACCCGAGATTCATTTCGATTTTGTCATCATGAACGACCGGCGGATTACCGTGGAACAGGCGGAGCGTTACGCGCTGGAGGGCGCTTACCAAATTGGCGTCGACGACGAGCCGGTTGATTCCTTCGCCAGCGTACTCGATCAGTCAACCATAGTGGTTCGCACGAATCTGCTCGAGGCTGGGGAAAAAGTGCGGCACGACTCAGCCCGTCTGGCGAGCGTCGTCCTCGCTTGCCGCCAGCAAGCCTGCACGCAACCCGCTGTCCCCGCATAACACATGGAGAACGACCCGCTCTTGCAGACTCGCCAATCTGATCACCCGCTTGCCGTGCTCATTCTCGCCGCCGGCTTAGGCACTAGAATGAAATCCGCACGGGCGAAAGTGCTGCATCAGCTCGGGGGCTTACCATTAATCAATTACGTTTGTCGCACCGCTCAGTCATTGCAGCCACAGAAAATTTTGGTAGTGGTTGGTCATCAAGCAGACGAGGTTGAAAGCGCTGTGCAATTGGCAATAGGAACGGCGGAGTTTGTGACACAAACAGAGCAACGCGGCACCGGCGACGCCGTGATGGCCGCTCGCGCTCACCTTGCGAATTCGGATGCGCTCGTGCTGGTACTTTCGGGTGACGTGCCGTTGATTCGCGCGGAGACCCTCGACACTTTCATCACGCAACATCGTCAGAGCGGCGTTGCCTGTTCAATCCTCAGCGTCCGTCTGGAGAACCCAACCGGCTACGGTCGTATTGTTCGCGACGACAGCGAGTTATTCGTTCGCATCGTGGAGCAGAAGGACGCATCCGACGACGAACGCAAGCTCAAGGAAATCAACTCCGGCATTTATTGTTTCGCCGCGCGTCAGTTGTTTGCGGCATTGGAACGCGTGAACCCGGCAAACAAACAAGGTGAATATTATCTGACGGACGTCCCCGAAATCCTCCAGCGTGACGGCGACAAGGTGGTGGTTTATCTGCACGGTGATTCCAGGGAAGTCTCAGGCATTAACACCCGCGCCGAGCTGGCGGAATTTGAGAACCTGCTGCGACGAAAAACAATTCGCAAGCTGATGCTTGAAGCGGGCGTGACCTTTATCGATCCGTCACATGCTTACATCAGTGCGTTGGCGCGGCTCGGCCGCGATTGTGTGATCTATCCCGGCGTCTCAATCGAAGGCGCCACGACGCTCGGTGAGGGCTGCGAGATTCGTTCGGGAACGCGCATAACCAATTCCCGTGTGGGAAACGGTGTCTTGATCAAAGATCATTGTGTGATAGTCGACTCGGAAATAGAGTCAGACTGTTCCGTCGGGCCGTTTGCACATCTACGGATGAATGCGTTCATGGCTGAGAGTTCCGTGGTTGGCAATTTTGTTGAAATGAAAAAATCGCGTCTCGGGCGCGGCTCGAAGTCTATGCACCTAACCTACCTGGGCGATGCGACCATCGGCGAGCGTACCAACATCGGCGCCGGCACCGTCACGTGTAACTACGACGGCAAGGACAAGCACCCTACGATTGTCGAAGACGACGTGCGGATTGGTTCGGACACGATGTTGGTGGCGCCGGTTACGGTTGGGAGAGGCGCAGTGACCGCCGCCGGTTCAGTCGTGACTCAAGATGTTCCGCCCGACACGCTCGTCGCGGGTGTCCCGGCCGTAGTCAAGAAACGTTTGCGAGAAAGGAAAGATGAAAAGCAGGGATGACCATTTTTCTATTCATACTTCATCCCTCATTCTTCATCACTTAATTCTATGTGTGGAATTGTCGGCTACGTAGGAAACAAGCAGGTCGTGCCGCTGATCATTGACGGTCTGCGAAAACTGGAATATCGCGGTTACGACTCTGCTGGCATCGCCGTGGTTAGCGAGGGCCATGAACTCGAAATTCGCCGCGCGGAAGGAAAACTGCGCAACCTCGAGGAAGTCATCCGCCTTAGTCCGCTCGACGGAACTTACGGCATTGGTCACACGCGCTGGGCCACTCACGGCCGGCCGACGGAGGAGAACGCGCATCCCCACCGCGACTGTACTGGCCGCATCGTCGTGGTCCATAACGGGATCATCGAAAACTACCTGCAGCTCAAAGAGCAGTTACGCCAGACCGACCATGAGTTTGTCACTGAGACTGACACCGAGATCATCGCCCACTTAATCGAGGAGTATCTCAAGCGGGAACCCGGCTTCGAGAAGGCCGTGCGCCGCGCTATGCTCGATCTCAAGGGAATCTTCGCGCTCTCAATCATCAACGCCGACGAGCCGGACATGATCATAGCCGTACGCCAGGGTCCGCCGGTTGTCATTGGCCTGGGCGACGGCGAGTTTTTCGTAGCGTCCGATATACCCCCTATTCTGCAACACACGCGCGACGTTTTCTTCCTGGGCGATGGCGAGATGGCCATCATCAATAAAGACGCGGTGCGCGTTACAGACTTTGAAGCTAACTCCGTGCAGCCCTCGGTCCAACGCATTACCTGGGATCCGATCATGGCGGAAAAGGGCGGCTTCAAACATTTCATGCTCAAGGAAATTTACGAGCAGCCGCGCTCCGTGCGCGACACTATGCAGGGCCGCATCTCGCTCGATACCGGACGCGTATTCCTCGACGAGATGAAGAACATTACCGAGGCGGATTTCAAAAACTTTACCGCGATAAAAATTGCGGCGTGCGGCACTTCCTGGCACGCCGGGCTGGCCGGCAAGTATATGATCGAGCAGCTCGCGCGAATTCCTGTCGATGTCGACTACGCTTCCGAGTTTCGTTATCGCGAGCCGGTGATGGACGAGAACACCCTGCTGCTCGTCATCACTCAATCGGGCGAGACGGCTGATACGATCGCCGCGCTGCGGGAAGCTCAACTGCTCGGCGCAAAAGTTTTGGCCATTTGTAACGTGCACGGCTCAATGATCACGCGCGAAGCCGACGGCACGATTCTGACGCACGCCGGCCCGGAAATCGGCGTGGCCTCGACCAAAGCGTTCACCGCGCAAATGGTGGCGCTGTATCTGCTTGGGTTGTACCTCGGCAATCTGCGCGGAACGTTGAGCGCGGTAGAAGCAAAGCAGCACGCGCAACAACTCGCCGAGCTCCCGGTCAAGCTTGAACACCTGCTCAGCGACTCCGACGGCATCGAGGAACTTTCCAAAGAATTCTTTCGTGCTACCGACTTTCTCTATCTCGGACGCGGCATCAACTTCCCCGTGGCGCTCGAAGGCGCATTGAAGTTGAAAGAAATCAGCTACATCCACGCCGAGGGTTACCCGGCGGGCGAGATGAAACACGGTCCCAACGCGTTGATCGACGAGCGACTGCCGGTGCTTTTTATCAACACGCGTGAAGCAGGCAATCGCTCCTCGGAGTTGCGCTATGAAAAGACGCATTCGAACATCGTCGAAGTAAAGGCGCGTGAAGGTATCGTGATCTCGGTGCTGACTGAAGGCGACACGATGTCGGCAACCATGTCAGACCACATCATCCACATACCCGTGGCCAGCGATCTGCTTGCGCCGATACTTTCGATCATCCCGCTGCAACTGCTGGCTTATCACATCGCGGTCCGCCGCGGCTGCGACGTTGATCAGCCACGCAACCTAGCGAAGTCAGTGACGGTCGAGTAGCAGCCAGAACGCTGAGTACAGGCAGAACGCCTGTCCTACTTGACGTGCTTTGCTTCCGCTTCCAAAAGCTTTCGCTTCCGTTCCAGACCCCAGCGATAACCACCAAGGCTTTTGTCTTCGCGGATAACGCGATGACAAGGGATCACGAGGGCGACCGGGTTTGTCGCACACGCACGCGCCACCGCGCGCACCGCTTTCTCCTGCCCCATGTTCTTCGCGACTGCTCCGTAAGAATGCGTTTGACCGTAAGGAATCGCGCGCAGCTGTTCCCACACCTGCCTTTGAAACGCAGTCGCCTGAATATCAAGCGGCAGTTCGAGGTGCGGAGTCTTACTTTCCACATGTGATACGACTGCTGCGATTGCTGACCGCAGGGGCTCGTCGTCATGGCGAATCTCCGCGGCCGGAAACTCGCGTAGCAGCATCGCCGCAAGCGACTCGTCCGAATCTCCCAACATGACTGCACAAACACCCTTGCTCGTGGCGGCCACCAGCAAGTGGCCCAGCGAGGTCGCGGCAGTTGCGTAGTTGATCACAGCGCCACGCCCGCCCTTGCCGTAGGTCGCCGGAGTCATTCCCAGTTGACCGGAGGATTGTTCGTAGAGCCGGCTACTTGAACCGTAGCCCGCTTCATAGATCGCACTGGTAATCGGTTCGCCTTGCCGCACACTCTGCTTGAATTTCTCCACGCGACAGCTTTCCGCATAACGTCGCGGCGTGATTCCCATGACACTCTTAAAAGTACGTTGCAGATGAAACGAACTGACGCCGGTTTTTTCACTAAGCGCCGCGAGGGTGATAGGTTCACCGTCGTTCTCCATCAGCAAACGACAAACACGCCGCGCCAACTCGACCTGCGGCTCGATGGCGTTTGCTGCGCGCGGCCGGCAGCGCAGACAAGCGCGGAAACCAGCATGCTCTGCCTCGTCCGCTGATTGAAAGAAGGAAACGTTTTTGCGAAGCGGGCGACGTGCGGGACACGAGGGCCGGCAGTAAACGCCGGTTGAGCTGACGGCAAACACAAACTGCCCGTTGCTGCGTGCGTCTTTCTCGAGCACCGCCTGCCAACGCGCCTCGTCATTATCCGGAAGCAGATCCATCTGTTCTTTCATCAGTGCGCTCATAGTATCACTCCTGAACTCAAGACATTCTTAACTCGACTGCATGTTAGTGCGACTTTTACCTCACTTCTATCCGGTTCTTGCGCTCAAACTTAATTCGCGGCTCCCGTCGATTACACAGATTGGCGAAGACATCAGCGCGTAATGCGGGGCTGAATGAATCTGCGAAATCTATAGCTCTTCGCGTTAAAGCATCAGGCGTTTTGCGCGTGTCCGTTCGTATGGTTAAATGCAGCTTCACAAAGCGACACGTAATGACTGATTTTTTAGCCGAACTAAACCCCGAACAACGTACAGCCGTCCAACACACTGAAGGTTCTTTGCTGATCCTCGCAGGGGCAGGTTCCGGCAAGACGCGCGTGATTGCGCACCGCATCGCCTACTTAATCGCCGAAAAAAAAGTAGCGCCATGGAATATTCTCGCGGTTACCTTTACCAACAAAGCCGCACAGGAAATGCGTCAGCGCGTGCAACGCCTGCTGCGCGACCAGCAACTCTCGAGCGCCCCACTCGTCTCAACCTTTCACAGTCTCTGCGTGCGCATACTGCGGCAGGACATCGAGAAGTTAAACGACCGCTACACGCGTACCTTCACCATCTACGATCAAGACGACTCGATCCGTCTGCTCAAGAATTGCATCAAGGATCTCGGCTACGACGAAAAGCAGCTTGGCCTGCGCGCCACGCAGTCTGCCATCAGTTCCGCGAAGAACCGCGGTGAAGACGTTAAGGCGTTTACCGCGCGCGCAGACTATGTGGACGAACGCCGGGCGGCACAGGCGCGCGTGTACGCGACTTACGAGGAACGCCTGCACGCCAACAACGCGCTCGACTTCGACGACCTCATGATTAAAGCCGTGCGACTCTTGCGCGAAGTGCCCCAGGTCAGGGAAAAGTACAACAATAAGTTTCGCTACATTTTGGTAGACGAGTATCAGGATACTAATTCGCTGCAGTTTGCTTTGATTAGTTTGCTGACTGAGCAGCAGCAAAACATCGCCGTGGTTGGCGACGAAGACCAGTCGATCTATAAATGGCGCGGCGCCGACATCTCAAATATTCTCAACTTCGAAAAACATTTCCCCAATACGACTACCATCCGCCTGGAACAAAACTACCGTTCGACGCAAACGATCCTCGACGTCGCCGGCGCGGTCGTGAAGCACAACCTCGAGCGCAAGGGCAAGACGCTTTGGACCTCGAATCCGCGCGGCGAACGCGTGCGCTACTTCCAGGCGTTTGATGCCGACGCCGAAGCACGCTTTGTTGCCGGAAAGATCCGCGAACATCGCAACGAAGATTACGACTTGCGGGCCGCGGTTTTGTATCGCACGAATTCACAGTCGCGCGTGTTTGAAGAAGCGATGCGCCGTGCGGGGTTGCCGTATAACATCGTCGGCGGCTTCTCGTTTTATGAGCGGCTGGAAGTGCGCGACATCATTTCGTATTTGAAGTTGGCGCTGAATCCCAACGACTCGATTGCGCTGCAACGCGTCATTAACAGTCCGCCGCGCGGCATCGGCAAGCAAACAGTCGAAGAAATCGCGCGGCGCGCCAACGAACAGGGGCTCTCGCTTTGGGAGACGATCTCTCTCGTGATTGCCGCGCCGGAGAATCTTAGCCTGCGCGCCGTCTCCGCGTTGCGAAGTTTTCGCCGCCTGATTCTCAAACTTGCCGCTATGGTTGGTACAGACATCGAAACGCCTCATGGTCTCCCTGGGAGCGCGGGCGACCCGCCCGCAATGAGATCAAGCGGAAGCCCGACCGTGGGGGAGGGCTCTTCCATAATTGACTCTGAGTCTCCCGTCTCCGGCATCGTCAAGGCCGCCATCTTCGACACCGGTTACGAGAACGCGCTCAAGGGCGAGAAGACCGACGAAGCAGAAGCGCGCCTGGAAAACCTGCAGGAACTGGTTAACGCTGCCGTCGACTACGACGAGCAAGGAATTGAAGGCCTGCGCGAGTTTATCGATCACTCGGCGCTCGTTTCCGACGCCGATCAATACAAACAAGATGCAGTGGTCACGCTCATGACGGCGCACTCAGCCAAGGGCCTGGAGTTTCCGCTCGTGTTCATTGTCGGTCTGGAAGACGGCCTGTTTCCACACTCGCGCTCCGCGACCGACCCGGCCGAGCTCGAGGAAGAGCGGCGCCTCGCTTACGTCGCGATGACGCGCGCCGAGAAATTCCTTTACGTGACGCATGCAATGAAGCGCCGTGTTTATGGTGAAGAGCTCGCTTCCGAACCGTCGCAGTTTTTGAACGAGATGCCGTTGGAACTGATGGAGGATCTTTCGAACGGCAAGTCGTGGTTGTCGTTCGCGCGCGGCTCGTCGGCAATCGACTATGAGCGCGGTGAATATCGCAAAGAGAAGAAAACATTTACGGGCAAGACTTACAATAGCGTGGATTCGATCGCGGAATTTTTCAAGCAACGCGCCACGCAACTGGGCAACACCGGCGGCGGCTTTCAGTCAACGCGCGAGCGAGCGGAACGGGAGAAGTCTGAAAGACGCGAAGCTCAGAATTCAAGGTCCAAGGTCCACAGTCCAACGTCACCTCTGACACCTTCACCCGGTTCCGCTGCCGATTTTGTTCCCGGGTCTTACGTGAAGCATGCGAAGTATGGTCGCGGCCTCGTGTTGCGTCGCGAAGGCGT